>JAAZEM010000090.1 GCA_012512265.1 Armatimonadota bacterium
CAGGCCCGACACCGCATCTTTCTCCAGGCCGCCGCCGCGGTCGCGGTCATCGCCACCGGGATCTCCTTCTCCCTCGGGATGGGGGTAATCATCGCGGGCGCCGTCACGCTCCTCTGGCTGCTGGGGATCGTCAATTCGACCAACTGCCTGGATTGCATCGATGGCGCGGCCGGCACCTATGCCTTCGTCGCCTGCTGCTGGTTCTTCGCGTTGGCGCTGCAGCATGGCCGGCTCTCCATCGCCTCGCTCGCGGTCGCGCTCGCAGGGGCAGTACTCGGGTTCCTCCTCTGGAACTTCCCCCCGGCATCCATTTTCATGGGCGACCTGGGAAGCACATTCCTGGGGCTGATGCTCGGCGTCCTCTCCATCGCCAGTGGCATCCCCTACCAGAAGCAGTTTCGCTTCCCCTTTGAGGCACTCGTCCTCGCTCCAATCGCCTATGACTTCCTGCTGGTACACGTTCGCCGCTACCGCGCGGGCACCCGAAACGTGCGTGACCTGCTCAGTTCTACAGGGAAGGATCACCTCCCCCATCGCCTCCTGGCGATCGCGCTCACGCCGCGCGAGGCCGATCTCTACCTGGCGGCGCTCGCCAGCCTCTGGGGGCTCACCGCGCTCCTACTGGTTCAAGGCCACCTTGCCGCGGTCGCAGCGGGCGCGCTTGCCCTTATCGCGCTTTTCTTCGGCGAGGGCGTACTCTATCGCTTGACGGGTGCACGCCGGCATCGCCTGGGGGCAGCTGCCAGCCCCAGGGCCTCCGAAGAAGCTTTTGAGACCGGCTCTGCCGGCGACTGAAACCAATCGTTCGCTTTCCCTGAGGAGTGAAGCAATGCGCTATCTCATCACCGGCGGTGCGGGCTTCATTGGCTCGCACCTGGCCGACGCTCTCATCGCCCGTGGCGACGAGGTGACGGCCCTCGACAACCTTGCCACCGGATCGCTGGAGAACGTGCGCCATCTGGAGGGCAACCCCGCCTTCCAACTCATCGTTGGCACCATTCTGGATCCGGCACTCGTGGACCAGTTGATGGCCGATTGTGATGTCGTGGTCCACCTGGCGGCAGCGGTCGGCGTTAAGTGGATCATTGATAACCCCCTCTCCTCTATCCAGACCAATATTCGCGGCACCGAGATCGTGCTGGAGGCAGCAAACCAGCATAAGCGGACCGTGCTTCTTGCGAGCACTTCGGAGGTGTATGGCAAGAACGGGCATGGCCCTCTCTCCGAGGATGACGACCGGGTAGTCGGGGCTACGTCCGTCTCACGCTGGCTCTACGCTACCACAAAGGCATGTGATGAGTTTCTGGCGCTTGCCTACCACCGCGAGAAGCAGCTCCCGGTGATTATCCTTCGCTTCTTCAATACGGTGGGGCCGAGGCAGACCGGTCAATACGGCATGGTCGTGCCCCGTTTCGTGAAGCAGGCACTCTTGGGGCAACCGCTTACTGTCTTTGGAGACGGCCAACAGACGCGGTGCTTCACGGATGTCCAGGACGCGGTGCGCTGCGTGCTCGCTCTGGCTGATACCCCGAAGGCGATCGGACGCATCTTCAACATCGGGGGGTCTCAGGAGGTGACCATCCAGGGGCTTGCCGAACGGGTGATCGCCATGACCGGGAGTACCTCCGAGATCGTCTACCTGCCCTATGAGCAGGCCTATGAGAAGGGATTCGAGGATATGCGCCGGCGTGTGCCAAACACCACGCGCCTCCGCGAGACGATCGGCTTTGCTCCCGATTCGGACCTCGACACGATACTTAGGCGAGTGATCGATTACTTCCAGAAGTAGAACTAATACATCGAATCCCATGCCGTCCCGGAGAGGAGATGGCGATGCCCTCTGGTGACGCGGCCGAACGTTCTCCAAACAGCCCAGATCGCCCGAGCATCGACCCTATGCAGAAAACCCGAAACAGAAGACCGAACTCCAGATGGCCATCTGCCATCCGCGCTGGCTGGCGATGGGTATTGACCCTGGGGCTGCTGTGCGCCTGCGCCGGCATGGCAAGCGCGGAAGAGCCCCCTATCACTCAACACATACTTTCTCTCCTCGAGGCAGAAGGTTTCGAGAACCTGCACGCCGAAGAAGATGCAGAGAAGCGGGTGTTGACCATCCGCTTCGAGAACCGACGCTACCGTTGGGAAGTCGCCGGGCTGGGGGTTCTCCTCGCCCTCGTCTCGCGGGAGTATGAAGGGCAGCTGGTCGTTATCCCACTGCATACTGGGCTGCCGATGGCGCGCATCGAGGTGTCTGCCGCAGACTACCGGGCCTTCCTGCGTGGCGAACTGGAGGGCGCGGAGTTCTCTTCGCGCATGCGGGTGATGCCCACGTCGCCAGAGTCACCATCGGCCAGCGCGCGCAACGCGAGTGCCGGACGCGTGGATATCCAGTTTGCGCCCGGGCTTCGTGTCAACCTGGCCACCCCTGCTCCGCCAGGGGTCTTCACCGGGGCAGAGGTGCGCGCGAACACCTCGCTCGCGGTTCAGCTCGGGAAGGGTTTGGCGTTCGAGGGGACGTACGTATACCCATTGAGTAACAGCAAGCCAACCTTCTCGCGAATTGCGGGCACCTGGAATGCACGCCTGGGGAGAAACGGCTACTTCCAGTTTCAGGGCGGGCGCCTCTCGCACGAGCTGGATGGGATCGCCGCTCAGGTAAGCTATCTCAGTGATACCGGCAGTCATCACGTGGGGGCATCCGTCGCGCAGGCATCCTACCCGGGTTGGAAGCGCACTACCAGCCACCAGCTTTTCTATGCATGGCGGCCGACAGGCACCGATTTGACGGCAACGATCTCAGGGGGGCGTTATCTGCGGGGGGACCAGGGCTACTCGTTTAGCATTCACAACGGATTCGCTGAGAACGGCATTGAGTTCTTCTACACCACCACAACGCTCAGCCGAACCACAGGGGTTGTCTTCACTGTGCCTCTGGGATGGATGCGCCAGCCCCGCCCCGGTCCGGTGCGGGTACACCTGAAGAACGCGTTTGGGTTTGTCTATACCGATGAACGGCCCTACCCGCTTGACGGAGGGCTATCAGCGCCGTTCTACGACAGCTACCAGACGGCCATTCGCCGCTGGACGAGCGCCTATCTGCGCGCCTATGTCGGACAGATGCGCGAGGCAGGGAGAAGATGGGTCTCGGAACCGGAGGATGCGAGGCAGGCGATATTCTAGGTTGCCCAGCGCGAACATCCTCTCGGCCAGAGCGCGGGCGTGGGTCACGTCTGGCCTGCGAAACCGCGCCGAAAGGAGAATACAGATGAAAGGTTACCGGTTTGCCAAGATGCCGCTCTTCTATTGGATCGCGGTCGCCGCGATCCTTTGCGCCGGCGCGGGGTGCTCAGCCCCGGACGACGATGAGCGGGCGCGCTTTGGCATCGTTACCGGCTTTGTGTTGGACGCGGACAACGATCCAATTGCGGGTGCACAGGTCCGTGTCATCGACCAGGCGCCGGGCGCGCAGATCGGCACGCGCAACTATTTCGGCGAGCGGGGCCCCTTCGTGGCGAACGCTCGCGGGCAGTTCCGGATTGAGGGCGTGCAACTCTCGCCCGGCGATCAGGTGGTGCTGAACCTGGAGGTCACCCACCCCGGCTTTCTCCCCGGCTTCGCCACCAGCGTGGCGCCGTTAACAGTCCAGATCGGCGATGGCTTCCTCGTCGCGGGAGAGCGCTCGCGCGACATCCTGGTGCAGGCGGTGGAAACCTCCGATGTGATCGCCGTCCTGCAGCGGGTCGGCAGCACGTCGGTCATCGGCCACTCGGGGGGGGAGATCACAGCACCCGTACCCCAGCCGAGCACCGTCACGACGCCTCCCGCCGTCATCACCGTTCGCGTGCCGCAGGGCGCGCTAGCCACCGCCGTGCCGGTAAGCCTGACGCCACTCACCCCAAGCGCTCTCGTTGCGACCACTGCTCACCTCCCGTCCACTCTCCCGACGCCGACGATGCCCGCGGTGCCGGGCCGCCCGATCTCGGTCAGCACCGATGATCCAATCGATCTCGCGGTGGTCACCCCCTTCTCGGCGTTCGACTTCAGCGTGGGCGGCAGCGCCCCCCAGAGCCTCGTCTTCCCCGCGGGCAATGAGCCGTCTGTGCTCTGCCCCTTGCCGATCTCGCTGCCGGCCGGAACGCGCGTGCCGGTCATGGAGTTCGTCACCGAGCCGATCACCCGCGGTCGCGCCGAATCGAAGGCATCCTGGCGCTTTGTCACCGATGGCATCGTCGGTCCGAACGGGCGCGTGATCGAGTTCAAGATATCCCGGCCGGGGATCTATGCCGCGGCCACTGAATTGCGCTGGTCGCTGCTCGCCGTCCTCAACGACAGCGAGCGCCAGGTGCAAGACTTCAACCCGCTGACGCAGTTTCCGCAGGGCTACCTGGCCACCAGCCTCAGCGCTACACTGACCATCCAGGGTCTGAACGACAGTGACCACCCGGCGGAGCTGGCATTCATTCGAAGCGCGCTTGCCGCCATCCTGGACGATACAGTCCACGGGCCGATCCGCGTGGTCGTTCCGCCTGGCGACAGGTTTGGGATCCGCTGCACGCCGGTGAAGCGCGACATCGGACTGCGCCTCATCGTGGGGAGTGGCGAGCGCGAGTTCACCTACAACGGTCTCTGGCGCTTCTGGAGGCAGCAGCAGCGAGAACTTCCCCCGCTGCAGCAGATACCGCCCCATCTACAGGGGCACGTCCAGGGCGGTGGCGTCGAGCGCTGACCGCTCCTCCTGCACGAGGGAGCCTGGCTCTCCGGGCTCCCTCCCATACACAAGGCAGATGGGCTCCACCGCGGAACCCGTGAAGAGCGGACCGTGGATGAGATGCGCCTTCTGTCCGGAATTCCTGGGGCCAGAGCCTACTAGGCACGCCCCCGCACCAGAGGCAGTTGACTTCAAGCCAGCCCGCACTGGCTCGAAAGAGGGGACCATGCCGCAGACACCTAAGCTGATGTACAACTACCGTGGCGTCTATCACCGTGACCTGACGCACGAGGTGGCCTACTACGCGGGAAAATACACGGGGGAGTACTATCGTATGCGTAGCGGCGTCACCACCCCGCTCTGCCTCGTCGCGAACGACCACCGGTTCTCCAGCAACTCGATCAAGCACTATGTTTGCCAGGGGCTGATTGAGGCCGGGTGCCAGGTGGTAGACAACGGGTGCCTTCCGACATCTGTCGCTTCATACTGCATTCGCAAGCGCGCCGATGGGGGCGTGGTCGTGACCGCATCGCATAACCCGCCAGAGCATAACGGCCTGAAGTTCTTTGACTCCACCGGGGGAGTGCTCAAGCCACACGTGGAGGAGGTGCTGATCGCCAAAGTGCTCGCGCAAGTCGCTAAGGATGATACCATCCCGCACCGGCTGATCACGCGCGGCTACGCCCTCCAGGGCCCAGAGGATGTGATGGAGCTCTATATCAGCGACGTCGAGCGCACCATCACGCTACAGCATTCGCTGCGCGTAGCTGTCGATTGCCGTTTCGGCACCGCCTACACCATCATGCCCCAGCTTCTCGAGCGCCTGGGATGCGAGGCTGCGCTCCTCCACGGTCAGCTCCATCCCTACTTCATCAAGTCGAACGGCGATTACCTCAACCCCGAGCCGAAGGAGAGCAACATCGGCGAGATACGGCGCTTCATCGGATCCGGCACCTATGACGTGGGCTTGATCTTCGATGGGGACTCCGACCGAAACGTGATCGTCGATGATAAAGGCACCTATGTCACCGATGATACCGTTCTCCTCCTGCTCGCCCTGGAGTATGCCGACCGGGCGAAGCCGGTCGCGGTCACCATCGACACGGCGCTCATGGTGGAGCAAGTCCTGCGCAAGGAGGGATTCGAGCTGCTCGTAACCCCAGTCGGAGACCCCTTTATCGCGCAGGCGCTGGAGGATACCGACGCATCCTTCGGTGGCGTGCCCAACGGACACTACATCTTCCCGGATTTCAACCTCTACAGCGATGGCATCTACTCCGCGGCGGTGATGCTCCGCCTGGTGGCCAAGCTGAAGAGTCAGGGCACTACCCTCTCGGAGTTTGTGGGTACTCTGCCCCCTGGCTACATCCTCAAGGCAAAGCACCCCTTCGGACAGAGTCGCGCCGCCTTCCACGCGGAGGTTGCCCCCCGAGTGCGCGATCTCATCGCCCGGCATTGCAATCAGATCGATGATCGCCAGACGGATGATTGCGTGGTGACAGGGCGCTCGGATCATTGCAAGCTGCTCGTACGGTACAACCGCTGGGACAACAACTTCAACGTGCAGGCAGAGTCACTGGAGTCGGCCGGCCATGCACAGGAACTTCAAGATTCTCTCATGAGCCTGCTTGGAAGTATCTGCACGAATGCCAGCACCAAGGCTCGCACCAACGCGTGATACGGAGCCGTGTGACGCGGAAAGGGAAGCTCTGTGATTAAAGGGCTGATTCTTGCAGCCGGACGGGGCACACGCCTGCGCCCGCTCACCGACCGCCGGCCTAAGCCTCTGGTGCCGATCGCGGGCCGGCCCATTCTCCAGCACAATATTGAGAACCTGCGCGACGCGGGGATTGATGACATCGTCATCGTGGTCAATCCCGATTCCGATGAGGTGGAGCGCTACTTCGGGGATGGTTCGCGAATCGGCGTGCGCCTCACCTATGTAGCACAGCACGAACTTCGGGGCACGGCCCACGCCGTTTACCAGGCGAGAGACGCCGTTGGTGATTCGCCCTTCATCCTCGTCTTCGGGGATAACATGACCGGCTATCGCCTCCGAGACCTAGCGGCAAGCCTGGAGAAGTACTCAGGCGGAAGCGTCCTTGCCGTGTGCGCAGGCGGTGATCATCGCAAGCACGCCGTGGTCTGCGTGGACGGCGACCGCGTCTGCCTGATCGAGGAGCGGCCGGAGGTACCCAGAGGACCGTACACCTGCGCGGGGATGTATGCCTTCACCCCAAGCATCTTCCCTGCGATTGAGAAGATCCAGCCTGTCGCCAACGGCGAGTACTACCTGCCACATGCCATTCAAGAGCTGATCAACGATGGCCAGCCGGTTTACTACTGTCTCGCCGAAGGGTGGCGCGTCAACATCAATACCCCGGCGGATATGATGCAGGCGTTGGCCTACGTGGTTAGGGACATGGCAGACGGTTACCGCCATGCGTTGCGCCGCGGCGCCGCCCCCGAGGTACTCTTGGGGGCCAATGTGCACCTGGATGAGAACGTGAGCCTCGGCGGTTGCAGCTACATCGGTAGCGGCTGCCGGATCGGCAGCAACAGCTACATCGGCAACTCGATGCTCATGGAGAACGTTCTGGTCGGCTCGGATTGCGTAGTGCATAACGCCATCCTCGGACAAGGGGTCGTGGTTCCGGATGGCACGCGCGCGCTCGGTGATGGCGCTCCCCTGGTAGTGCCAGATGGCAGGGTGATCACGCCGTCACGCAATTAGCGGCACGTAGAATTTAGACACGCGACAAGCAGTTTAGACGTACGCAGGGGCCTGATACTCGCTGCACCATGAGTATCAGGCCCCTGCGCATGTTTAGAGCACAACTGGTGCCTCGCTCGGCGTCAGAGGGTATGCATCACCCTGGCAATCAACGCAGGGTGAGTCTGGGTCATCGCCGTTAGCTGCTCTCCCATGCTGGAGAAGTGGCGCAGCGCCGCGCGGCAGCGGTTGCGCGCCCTCCAGACTGCCAGACGGCCGCCGTTAGCTTCCACGACCGTCAGATGCGCGCGCGCTTCATGGTACTCATCGCGTGCTCGCCGATACGCCTCAACGATTCGCATCGCCTCCGCATCCGCCTGGATCTCCTCCGCAGATGCTCCGGTTGTCTCCAACAACTTCTGCGGCTCTACCGCTTGCGCCTTCGGCATGCAGACACCCATCATCTCACCTGTCCCTCTCATGGGAAGCGATCCTGTCTGGATCCGGCCACGCTACGGCCTCATCTTCCTCTTTCGGCACTCTGGCCCGAACACTTAAACCCCTGTCTCGGCAGCCCCGCCGCTCTTGCCATCGCACACACTCAGGACGGTGAGCCCTCTAAGTAAGAGACGACGTGCGTGCCATAACCGCCCCCCCCCCGTCCTACGCCCCGACATGGCGCACTGGCGCAGGCCATACCTCACCTTCCCTAGCCAACGCCGGGCCTCCTGATAGGGACTTATCCTACGGTTTACACAACACGATGGATGGTGTATAATGAAAGCCACCACTTGGTGGTGAAGTGTCTGGGCCAAAGGGGCCATCCCTTTCGGCACTCAAGGGCGCACGAGTTCTCCCCATGGTCACTTCAGTTCCGGGTTTTCCTGCGCACCCCATGATGGCAGTCGATCGCAAGATTCCGGTGTCGCAACCAGACTGGAGTCGGGAGCTACTCTGCTGGCCGCCACCTGTGGTGCCTGTTTCGCGCATCTACTATCGCACTGCCGAGTGCTGCTACATGCCTATCCAACCGGTAGCCCGCAAGCACGGGGAGAGTAGTGGCTGCTGAGTGTAGGCAGGCGCGATAGATGCGGACCAGCGAGCGTGCGTCTGTCCGGCTATGCGAATTGCATTCTGCGGTGCATCAGACCCTAGATGCTGGAGGTAATCGTAATGCAGTCACGGCCAGTCGTTGCCACGGAGCAGCCGTCAGAACAAGCGGCCTGGGCTGAACGCAATACTGAGCCCTCCCGATGGTACGCACTCTACACCCGCAGTAATTACGAGGCACGTGTCGCAAGCGTGCTATCAGCACAGTCGGTGGAGACCTATGTCCCCACCTGCCCGGCCTGGAGCCGGCGCAGCCGAGTACCCCGTCTCGCCGATACGCCCATCTTCCCGGGATATGTCTTCATTCATAGCCCCCTCACGAAGGAGGTGTGGCTCACCGTCAAGAAGACGACGGGGGTAGTGCGCATTGTGGGCTGTGGAAACGAGCCAACGCCTATCCCCGATCACGAGATTGAGTCGCTACGAACCGTCCTTGCGGTGCAGCCGGTCGTGGTAGGCCACCCACGGCTGCGTGCCGGTCAGCATGTTCGTGTCGTACGCGGGCCACTCGCCGGCGTCTATGGCACCCTCGTTCACGTCGCGCGAAACCGGCATCGCCTAGTAATCACCGTGGAGCTTCTCAACCGCTCGGTGAGCACATCCATCGATGCAAGTCTCGTCGAGCCTTGCGATACCTAATCGACCTGCCGCCATCGGTGCTGTCGAGGCTCGCCGTAGCGGGCTCCGACAGCGCCAGCGCGCGCCCCTGGGAGATCCGACAGCCCACGACGAACTATGGCTCAGGGAAGGCGGCGATCCCCATCCACACCGCGCTTGCCACCCGGCTTCAAGACAACCGCGCCGTGCTCCGCCGGCGCCCGAAAGGGGGATAACCGAGGTATGATCTATCGTAATCTGGGCAAGACTGGCCTCCAGGTCTCCGTCATCGGCTTCGGCGGGATGCGCTTCTTCAACAAGCGCGAGGAGGAAGCGATTGCGACGGTTCACCGCGCCTTTGAGAGGGGGATTAACTTCTTCGAAACGGGGAGCTACGGCAACGGCAAGAGTGAGGAGATGCTGGGCCGGGCGCTATGGCAGGTGGCGCGGCGCGACCAGGTGATCCTTGCCAATAAGGCCCGTGCTTCGGAGAGGCCCACCGCCGCCTCGGTCCGCGCGGAGCTAGAGGCATCGCTCAAGCGGTATCAGACGGACTACTTCGATATCTTCAACTTTTGGGGCACCAACACGCCGGAGATGCACCGGCACATCCTGGAGCACGGCGCACTCGAAGCGGCGCTCCAGGCCCGTGAGGAGGGGTTGATCCGCGCCATCGGGCTCACCACGCACGCACGCCCGGAGTGGATCCGTGACTTTGTGGATGCCTACCCCTGGGAGTGCATCATCCTCAAGGAGCACATGCTCTACAGCCGCAACCAGGAGGTGATCGATTACCTGGGGAGCAAGGGGATCGGAGTGGTGGTCATGACCCCCCTCGCAGGCGGCGTAGTCGCGACGCCCAGCGAGGAGATCCGCGCCGAAGTCGCCCGCGAGGGCCTGACTCCCGCTCAACTCGGCCTGCGCACGCTGATCGCCAACCCCAACATCTCCAGCGCGATCAGCGGGATGACCTCCCCCAGCGAGGTGGATGAGAACGTCGAAGCCGCCCGAACTGACGGCCCGCTCACCCCGGCTGAACAGCGCCTCGTCGACTGGATCCGGCAGAAAACCCAGGCTCTGGGCGAGCGCTTCTGCACCGGGTGCAGCTATTGCATGCCGTGTCCTCAAGAGGTGAACATCCCCGGCATCTTCCGGCTCTGGAACCTAATGCGCGGCTACGGCAACGCTGAATACAGCAAGCTGGAATATCAGAAAATCCGGGAACAGCGCCACTGGGCTGATTTCCCCGGCCGCTCCGTGGAGCACTGTGTGGAATGCGGCACCTGCGAGGAGAAATGCCCGGAGCGCCTCTCAATCATCGACGACCTGAAGCGCGCGCATGCTGAGTTGACGGCGCAATAGTCCGTTGGCAGATTGAGCAAGCCGGGCGCGTCTCAGACGTGCCCGGCTTCTCTTGGTTCCCCGGGGCGAGTAATCACCGCCCGGCATACCGCTGGTAGCCGAAGATCCCCAGAAACTCCTTGCACCGGTCGCGCACGGCGGCAAACCAGGCATCGCGGCGGGATGCGTTCGCCACGCGATCCAGGCGTGGCTTGAGCGGCATCCGGTTCTCGCCGTAATCGGGCGCCAGCACCCGCTCGCCGAGGACGCCGGCCTCGACCAGCTCGCGCAGCTCCTCCTCGGGCAGAATGTTGCCCAGGTTCCGCAGCACGTGCCGGGCGAGCGCCTGCCCTCCGCGAACGGCGAGCGTCGTGTAGATGTTCACCTTGATGAAGCCGTCGCCGGGCAGCTTCGGGAGATCCTCTGGCCGCGCCGAAGTGGTGCCATGGATGCAGAGGATGCGCCCGACGGCGGCGCTGATCTCGCGCGCCCGGTCGGATCGGTAGACGACGTGATCGCCGGTCATGCGGTGCTCCGTGCCCACGTTGGGTACCAGGATATCCACGCCGGTCTCGCGCAGGAACTTCACCGCCTGCTCGACGGTCGTCGGCTCATTCTTCATCCCGCCGGCACCGTCGGCAGCATAGATCTCATCCACTGCGCCCTCAACGACGACCCTGCCGCGAACCCGCTCCACGTACTCCGCCGTGATCCGGATATTCTCCGCGAACGGTTTCTCGCTCGCGTCACACATCACCGAGGCAACTCGATCCACCAGCCCGAGCAGCACATCCTCATCCAGCCAGGGAATCCCATGATCAATGTGCGGCATCACGCGCAGCTTGGCATAGGGACTCCCGTCGCTCATGAGCACGTCGAGATCCGAGAGGTGGAGGCGCACACCCAAGAGCGGATCGCCGCATGCGGTGATGAGCGTAGCCTGGGGCCGTCCGTGATAGCGCACGGTCCACGCCGGGATGATCGGGAGGTCCTCGACGCCAATCGCCTTCCCCATCTCCAGCGCCGACGCGAGGATCGCCTCCAGCGTCTCGCGGTCTTCGGCACAGAAGACCGGCAGCGCCACCCCCAACTCGGTGGCTTCCTGGTAGACCTCTTTCACCTGATGGTAATCAGTGACTAGCGGCACCCCTGGCTCCCTTCCTCTGGATGGCGGGGCACTGGAGGCAAACGCCCTCCCGGGCGTTCCCATCCCCCAGCCCTCTCGTCATTCCGCTATCGCGGCCTCCAGCGCCGGCCAGAGGCGGATGGCGTTCTCATAATAGATCTTGCGGAGGACCTCGTCCGGCAGGTAGAGGCCATAGATGCCCCAGCGGCTATGGCCCCAGCGGCCGATGTAGTCCATGTAATCAAAGCACTCGTCGCGCGTCTCCAGGAAGCGGAAGTAGCACCGATACATCTCGGTGGAGAGCGGCATGTCGCTGCCGAAGAGGACGCGATCCTGGTAGTAGACGAGAAAGTCGCGCGCGCTGTACGGCTGCCGGCCGAGCTCGTCGATACGCGCCGAGAAATCGATGACGACGTTCGGGTAGCGGTCGAGAAGCGCCGCGATGGAATCCAGATCCTCTGGGTCGTTGGCCACATGCGGGAGGAAGAACGTCGTCTTCGGGTGCGCCGCGATCACGCGGTTGCGCTGCTCCAGGAGCTCATCTTTCGAGAAGTGAGAGCCGTAGAAGCTCCACCCCGGGAACTCGAGCAGATTGAGATAGTGCTCGTTGCGCTCGTCGATCGGGAGGAAGAAGCCCCGAGGATCCGAGACGTGGATAAGCACCGGCAGGCCTAACTCGCCGGCGCGTCGCCAGATCGGGAAGAGGCGCTCGTCATCCACCGCGACCATGGCACCACTCTCGTCGCGGAACTGAAGGCCCAGCTCCTTCGTCACCTTCAGCCCCAGGGCACCCTTCGCCACATCGGCTTCCAGACCCTCGATCGCACGGTCGACGAACTCCTGTCTTCCTGGTCCGGGCCGAAGCGGAAGCGTGAAGTCACCCCACCTGGCGAACTCCGACATCGTGAGCGCGGCAAACCGCCCCGGATGCGGCTCCACGTAGTCGCGCAGGAACGAGTCGAACTCGCGGCGCTCGATGGTGTAGCAGTTGTCAACCAACGGCATGCCAACGTTGCCGGTGACGTTCACGAACGTGCGCACGCCGACGGCATCCATGACCGCCAGCATCTCCTCCGGCGACGGGTCACCGAAGAGGTGGTTGTGCGCGTCGATCACCGGGAACTTCGCGCGCTCCGGGGTGTTGTCGGGGCGCTTCAGCAGGCGCACCGGCTTGTAATCTTTAAGCAACAGGTCAGGTTTCACGCGTGCCATGGCTCTCCAGGATGCGTCAGGCGGGAAACGGCTCTCGCTTCACTCCGCCTGCTTCACAAGTCGCTCAATCTCCTCGGCGCCCTGCAGGACGCCTATCTCCAGGTTCAGCTCGCGCGTCTCACCCGGCTCCAGGAACGGAAGGCGTCCCTGCTCGCGCAGGATCGCGCGGTTTTCGCACGGGGCGTTGCACGGCTCGACGCCAACCACGTAGTCGCCCTGCCCCATCATCTTCCACTCGTTGAGCAGCGGGAGCGCGCGCGCATCAAAGCGCACGTAAAGCGCCAGGCCGCCTTCGAGCTCCGGGTTGACCATCGCCGCAGTGGCCCAGCCATCGGGCCCCGGGTACATCCGGTGGAGGAAGTTCTCTTCCTCGAACCCAGGGATGGGCGCGGTGAAGATGCGCATCTGCTCCATGCCGGCAGCGGAGTGCGCGTCGCACGCCTCGCTCTCGCACGGACTGAGCACGAGATAGCTACAGGCATCCAGAAGCGGGAAACCGGCGTTCACGTGGTAGAGGATGTGGAACGGCGCAGTGCGATACCCGAAGTTCTCCGCCACGTCGCGTATCGTGAGCGACCGGCTGCCCATCCGGGTGGAGATCGTGCGCGTCAGTCGGATCTTATCACCGAAGAGGTGACTCTCCTCGATGATGCCGGTCACCTCCAGCACGTATTCGTCGCCCTCCCAGCGCGAGAGGTCGCACACCTGGCGGGCAGGCGTCGTTGTAGCCCGGCCATGCAGCCCGAGGATCTCCTCACCATCCTGCCCGGGGGGGCCCAGGTAGGTAAGCCCGCAGGTGGTAAGCAGGCCGGCGAAGAAGGTACGAAGCCATCCCAAGCCTTGTGGCTCGTAGAACGCGGGGTGCGCCTCGCCGTTCTGCGTCAGGTGGACCAGGTTCGTGCCCCGGAAGGAGGCCGATGAGATATCGAGGCCCCGGTCGGGCAAGACGGTGAAACGGAAGCCGGCGCCCGTATCCACCTCAAACGCGGTCACGCCCTTCGAGCGGCCGTCATCCAGGATGCACCGGCGCACGCCCCCCAGCTGCCGGATGCTGCCCACGCGCTCCAGCACCTCGGCGCGCGTGTAGTGCCGATTGCCGATTCTCATGCGCACTCCCTATCAACACAGATATCCGAAGCTGCTCCCGGACCTCGCCGCGCGAACTTGGCGCCAGGCGCTCCTCCGCCTATGCCGCCGCCGCGGGGGGCGCAGCCTCGTAACGCCCATCCATCCAGGCGTAGAGCGCCCGGGCCTCGTCCAACCGCTCGCGCGTTAGCTCGCGCGTGCCGAGCCGCTTAGAAGTAATAGCACAGCCGGACTGGCCGCCCACGGCAGACCGCTGGCACGTTGTTGTATTGGAGCTTCCGGTTTGTCTGGTTGCAGAACCCACACGCCCGGCATTCGCCGGTGAAGCCGTAAACCACATCCTGCAACGTTTCCGGAAGAGCTCCAAACTCTCGCAACAGCGTCTTGACCGCAACCTTGTCCTCGACAAAGGTGTAGAGGATTTGGCGATAGTAGCGCGACTCGAACCGGGTGCGGAACTGGAGCTTGAGCGGCTCGCCCCCTGGCCCGACGTAGGTCTTGGTGAAGACCAGGTCGATGAAGTTCGTCACGTCCAGGCCGCCATCCCAGCCGGCGCGCTTCACGAACCCCTGAGCAAGGAGCTCGTCCGCAAACTGCCGATAGCCCGCCGGATCGTCGCAGAGGCGGCAGAGCACATCCACCGAGAAGTCGTACGCCGGGTCGAACAGCGCGCGCTTGAAGATGCGGTTCTTGATCTGGCTGAGGTAGCGCCGGTGCGTGGTGACCTGCCACTTCGGGAGCCGGGCTTCGTCGCCCACTTCCTGGCGCCACCGGGCATCATAAGCGGCAGCCTCCGCCGCGCCCACGGTGGCGAGCAGCTTCCAGGCATCCCACATCTCGGGATAGGCGTCGCTGCACAGGCAAAGGGCCTGGTCGTCCATCGAGCAACGCAGGCCCAGGCGGGTCAGGTTCTCCACCAGCGTCTCGAGAGCGCGCCTTTGAATCCCGAGCTCGCCGCGCCGGACCACCAGCGCCCCGCGGCCCACCGTTCCCAGCTCGGCCAGGCGCTGCATGCCATCGAACAGGCCCTCGATCTTCTCCTCGTTCTGGCGCCGGAGCTTGCGCGCCGCCAGGTACTTGCGGCTCTCGTCCTCGTAGACCCTATCGGGTCGGGGGCGGTCCTCCGTCTCATCCGGATCCATCGTCATCCCGATCCGCTCCGGGTTGTGATAGAGCGCGGTGAAGACGCCGGCGATGAAGTCGTAGAACTGGCGCTGCGCGTGCTCGCTCGCGATCTTCGAGGGAACGGGCCGGAAATCAGGCTGGGTAGCGATGTAGTTGTAGACGAGGCGCTGCGACACGTTGTCGAAGTCGCTACCGATACGGTTCCCGAACCCGATCATCGGCTCGTTCCCCTTCTGCCCCGCGAAGCGAGGCGTCCTGCCTATCCCGACGGAAAGGGGCAGCCGCGCCGGCCCTTCGGGGCCGGCGCGGAACCAAACGCCACGGAAGTGGCGACGAAAGCCAGCCTCAGAGCGCGATCGGCGTGATGCCGGTCATCTCGCAGAACTCCACCAGGTCGTCATACAGGTGGGTGCCATAGCCGAGGCAGGCGTACTCATTCGTCCAGCTCTGCAGGAGCGCCTCGATGTCGCAGTGGGCCGTAACGAAACCATGAGGCCAGAACGGAATCCCGCACTCCAGCTGGCGCTTCTCCAGCTGATCCGCCGGTGGCTCGAAGATGGAGCAGCGGGTGATCGCCATCACGAACTCGCCGTCCACGCGCCCGAGCCGGGCCAGAACGCCCTCGCCCACTTTGCAGACGAGCTTCACCGAGAGACCGCCCGCCTCACCCTCGGTGGGAATGCCATGCTCCGCGAAGCCGGCCGGGCCCAGCTTGCCCGCGAGCGACGGCGGGCAGGCGCCATCACCGATGATCTTGATCTCGTTGTTCCGCTTATCGATATGCTGCAGGTCACCGTAATAGACCGGCTCCTTGCTCAACTTGGTGAGGAGCAGAACGGTGAGCGCGGTGTTGAAGTCGCCCAGCGTCGAGGTGCCAACGCCATCCTCGAGCATCATGCTCTGCGCGAAGCAAGACGCGGTGTAGTCATCGCCCAGGCCGGGGAAAGACTGAATGGTGTAGAAATCCCACTTCTCTTTCTCGACGATCTCCTTGATGGCCAGGTAGAGGCGGATCGAGCGCTCGTTGACGACGTTGCGCTCCGGCACGTTCCCGAAGAGCTCCTGGATCCGCGGCTCGAGGGCCGTGATCTGCTCCGAGGTGATCGCGTTCGCGGTGCGGATCAGCTCCGTGGTGTCGCGCGAGTCGATGTCGCAACCGAACATGCGCATCCACTGCGAGGGATCGGCAACGCCACACGTCTGGCCCATGCCCCGGCCACCGAAGGTGCCGATGGTGGACATATTGAGCCACTGCTTCATGTGCGAGGCGCGCGCGAAGCTCGCGAGCTTGGCGATCTCGGCCGGGTCGTTGGCATCGCCGTAAACGAACTTGTGAGGGATGCCCACTTCCATCAATGCGCCGTGCATCACCAGGCCGCCCACGGGGCGCCAGCCCTGCGAGCCGGGATGCGTCCAGACGAGCACTCCCTTCCCGGTCATGGCGAAGTCGCGCACCGCGGCGATCAGGTGCGCGGCCCAGACCCACGTGCCCGAGAAGAGGACCACGCAGTCGACGCGGTCATCCTTCTTCATCGCGGCCAGGGCGGCCTTCGCCTCTTCCTTCGTGGCGATGATCACCGGCCACTCGACCAGATTGATCCCAGCCTCTTTCAGCGCCTTCTTCGAACTCGCGATCAGCGCGTCATCGATGAAGGGCGTGCCCATCGGGTCCTTCAGGCCATCCTTATGAACGCCATAGACGATGAAACCAACTGTCGGGGTGATCATGAGCTACTCCTTGCTACTCCAGGAAGCCCGGTGTTCCCCAGGGCTCCGTCACCTGGATAGATCGGGGCGGAAACAGCCACTACTCCTTGCTGCCGGCGGAGACCAGAGCGCTCCCGGGCTTCCGAAGTATGGGAAAGTAAACCACGCCGGCATCACGGCGCGGCAGCAACCCCGCCGCCTCTCACTGGTGTTATTCGGCCTCCGGGCACTAACTCCTTTGCCCCTGGCCAGGCCTGCCCCAGCGGCTCCCGGCGCGCCCCAGGTTCCCTGCGCCTCTACACATCCAGAGCGCGGAGCGCGGGATAGAGCTGCATGTACTTCTCAAACCTCGCGGCATACGTGGCGGCATTCTCGGGATCGGGTTGCAGCGTCTCACCCATGCGCACCCACTCGCCCACCAAGTCGGCGGGAGCGCGCCCGGTATCGGCTGCGCATGCCAGCATCGCCACGCCCAGGCACCCCGCCTCCGTCACGGCGGCCACCGTGATCGGCGTGTTCAGCACGTCTGCCTTCAGCTGGGTCCAGGAGCGGCTGCGCGCGCCGCCGCCAATCGCCAGAAGCTCGCGGATCTCCACACCCGAGCGCGCCAGAATCTCCATGTTCAGGCGCATCTCCATCGCCACACCTTCCAGGAGGGCGCGCAACACCTCGCCGCGCGTCGTGGTGAGGCGCAGACCCAGGATAGCGCCGGTCACCCGGGCATCAAAGTAGGGCGTGCCCGATGGCGTGAAGTAGGGCAGCACCAACAGCTTTGTCGGCTTCGGGGCCATGCCGCGCAGGATCACCTCGTAGGGAGAGACGCCCTCATGCTTCGCCTGGGCCACCTCTTCGCGCGCCCACTCATCCCGGAACCACTTCAGCAAGTTGCCCCCGGTGAGGCTGAATGCCACCGTGGTGTACATCCCCTCCAGGGTGAAGTCGTAGGTGCAGAGATTGCTGCGGAAGAGATCCTCGCTGAAAACGGGGTTGGAAAACGCAGGACAGATGCACTCTACCGTGCCGGTGCCATACACCGCCTTGCCGGGCGCAGTAACGCCGGCGCCGAGCGCGCCACACGGTTGATCATGCCCGCCGGCGACCACAGTCACCCCGTCCGGCAGGCCCAGCTCGCGCGCCACGGCGCCCGGGATCGTGCCGGCGACCTGGCCAGACGCGAGTGGCCGGGCGAGCTTCGAGCGGTCGAGCCCGACGGCGTCCAGGATCTCGGGCGACCAGTCGTGCGCGCGCACGTCGAACAGCATGGTGCGCCCCGCCAGCGGCCAGCTAATAGCAGGCTCGAGGCCGAGCCGGTGCTGCACCAGCCCCTCGAAGCAGTAGAAATGCCGGGCGGTCTGCCACACGTCCGGCTGGTGATCCCGCACCCACAGCAGCTTGAAGAGGGAGAACATCGGATGGGCGGTGTGCCCGGTGATGCGATAGAGCTTCTCGCGACCAAACTCGCTGCTCCAACGCTCGGCGATCTCTGCCGCGCGGGCATCCGACGAGACCATCGCGTTGGCGAGCACCTCGCCGTCTGGCCCCAAAGCCGTAAACGCCTCGCCCTGGCTGGAGATCCCGATCCCGCGCACAGGGTCGCCCGAGCACGCCGCCGCTGCCTCGCGAATGACGGCTAGGCAGGCATCGCCCACTTCGCGCGAGTCTAGCTCGGCCCACCCTTCCCGGGGGCTGAGTGTCGCATATTCCCGCGATGCCGAAGCGAGTTGGCGGCCTCGCGCGTCGAAAGCCACCGCCTTGCACCCGGTGGTGCCCACGTCCAAACCGATGTAGCTCATGGCACGCTCTCCCGATCCTGGGTCTCAGATTGCAGGTGGATAGCCACCCGTTTCTGCACCCCCTTAGTTCCCCTGTTCCGCCCGGCTTTCCTGCCGCGCGATGTCGCCTCGGGCAGGAGGCCGCCTAGGCCAGCGGGAACTGATCCCAGGCGCTTCGGACGCCCGGGCGCACCCCCCTGTCGCGTGAGATCGCTGGCGGAGAGTGAATTCTGATGACCCAGGTGCATGATATCAGTGGGTGGATCTACACCGGGATGTGGTCCTACTGCCCGGAGTATCCAGGGGCGGAGGTCTCCGAGCTGCCGCATCCCGCTTTCTTGCCGGACGACTACCCCGTCTACCTCCAGAAGTTCGTTATCGGTGGGCAGACAGGCACCTACATCGAAACGCGCGCGCATGTGGACCGCGACGCCGAGCCGGTCACCGCCCTGCCCCTCTCAGAGTTCTTCCGCCCCGCCGTGGTGATCCACGTTGGCGAGAAACGGCGCAACGAGCCGGTGACCGTGGCCGACCTGGAGCGTGCCAACCCAGACCTGCGCCCCGGAGACGCGGCGCTCCTCGCCACCGGATGGGACCGGTTCTGGGACGACCCGGACTACGTGGATGGGAGCCCTTACATCGAGCGCGAGGCGGCACGGTGGCTGATGGACCGCGGCATCGGCTTGCTGGGCGCCGATTTCCCGCGGTTCGACTACGTGCCGGAGCCGCAGTTCCCCTGGAGCGAGTTCTGGGAGCGGGTAAACCTGCTTCTCGCGCCCCTCATCCACCTGGAAGCGCTCTCCGGACGGTGCGGCATGCTGGTCGCCTTCCCCCTGAAGATCCGCGGCGCGTGCGCCACTCCCTGTCGCGCCGCGATACTGACGCACACAGAAACCCCATAGATGCGAGAGATTGGAGAGAGCCATGCCGAAGTCTCGGATCATGTTGAACATGACGGTCCAGGAGATCCGCGAGGCCCTGAAGGAGACGCAGACGGTCATCCTCCCCATCGGCTGCGTGGAGCAGCACGGCTACCACCTGCCGATCAGCGTCGATATCCATAACGCCGTGGAGCTGGCGACGCGGGCGGCGGAAGAAACCGGGTGCTTTGTCGCCCCGCCGGTGATGTACACCTTCTCGGGAGGGTTCCTTCCCGGCACGGTCAACATCAGCCCGCAGCTTTTCGCCCTGAACCTGATGGAGATCTGCCACTCGCTCGTCCTTCAGGGCTTCCGGAACATCGTCCTGCTCCTGGGCCACGGCGGCAGCGAGAACACGCGCGCCGCCCAGGAGGCGGCGGAGAATTTCCAGCGGCTCAACCCGCAACTCGAAGGCGTCACCATCGCCGTCGTCCCCTTCTGGGAGCTTTCGCCGACGATGATGGAGGCGTTTGAACAGGGCGACTATCACGCCGCGCGCATCGAGACCTCGCTCATGCTCTTCTGGCACCCCGAACTCGTGCGCATGGAAAAGGCAACGCGAGATAACCCGGAGCTCGTGGCGCGCATGGCCGCCGATCCCGATGCCTATCTGGTGAAAGAGAAGCGCGTGGATCACCCCTTCGTGGTCGCCAGGCTGACCCAAGACCCGCAGATGGAGGTGGGTGTCATGGGCGACTTCGCGGGCGCCAGCGCTGAGCTAGGGCGTACCGTGGCCGAGGAGGCGACGCGCGGCCTGGTGGAGTTTCTGTCGCGCCTGGAGGGATGAGATCCCCGGCAGGACGCGTGCATCCAGAGCACCCGTCCTGCCGGCGTGCTGCCGCTACTCCGATCAGTGAGAGGATCGCGGTGGCCCCCGACGCCCCCACTCGATGGACATCCCTGCCCCTATCCCCCTGCGGCATAGCCGACACGCGATCGGAATAACTCTCGCTGTTTGAAGCGAGGGCCCGGTGGGTAAAGCAGTCAAAGGTTCGCCCATCAGGGATGGCCCGAGGGGGCTTCGCGTGTCTCCTCTCATCCGGGCCAGCCTGCCGCGGGAGGGAATGCATGGATGCCGGAGCCAGAGATCAGGGCCGCGCGCTGGTCGCACTGGCACGTCTGCCGGACCGGAAGCTAAGGGAAGACGCGATCGAGCAGGCGATCCAGGAGGTGCTCGCGCCGCTCGGGGGCCTGCCCCGATTCATATCGCCGGGCGCCAAGGTGCTCCTGAAGCCAAACCAGACGCTCTTCCGCGCCGCGCTCTCCGGCTCGACCACGTCACCACGCCTCGTGCGCACGCTCATCCGCCTCTGCTTCCGCGCAGGTGCAAAAGAAGTGTGGGTCGCCGAGGCATCCGGGCATGCCCAGCGCAGCCGCCAGGTGATGGCGCTCACCGGGATGGCGCAGGCGGTGAAAGAGACCGGAGCGCACCTGATCTACCTCGATGAGATCGCCGAGAAGGTGTACGATTTCGGCGAGGATGCCGGTGACCTGCGCTATATGCCGGCGCCCGAGATCATGGAGCGCGCCGATGTCATTATCAACCTGCCCAAGGCAAAGACGCACTTCATCGATCCCATCTCCGGCGCCTGCAAGAACTGGGTGGGCGTCATCCCAATGGGCTATCGCCTCTACCTGCAGCGATGTGGCGCGGCCTACTACCGCGGGAATGCGCTTTATCTGCGCCGGTTCCCGCCGGCGCTGAATCTCATGGATGGCATCGTTGCCGGTGAAGGCCAGGGGCCGGGCCAGAACCATCCCTTCTGGTGGGGTTGGCTGCTGGCTTCGGAGGACCCGGTCGCCCTGGATGTCACCCTCTGCCGGCTCTTCGGCCTGGAGTGGGGACGCCTGCGCATGGCCCAGGAAGCGGCGAAACTGGGCGCCGGCGTCTTCGACCCATCGCGAATCACCATCGCGGGCGCCGCCTTCCAGGACGCATGCGTGCACGTGCGCCCAGCAGACCCGAGTGTGCATCGCTATCCCTGCCGCGTGATTGTTGGCGAGTATGCGCCAATGGAGGCCACCCTCGGGCATTGGAAGACGATTGCCGATGCTTGGCTAGAGAATGACCTGTGGCGTCTCTTCACCTCGAGAGGCACGCCGACCTTTCTTTTTGGAAGAGCGGAAGACCCTGAGTTCGAGCGGCATGTGAAGGACGGTCCTTACATCGTCCTCGGAGACATGGCACCAGATAAGTACAAGTATGACCCGCGTGTCATCTACGTGCCCGGCTGGCCGGTGCCCCAGTCCTACATCCAGCACGAGATGGTCGACGGAATGGGCTTCGGGCACCTCTATGCGCCGGGGTTGCGCCTTTTTGAGGAAGGCGCGTCGTTGATCGCACAACTGCGAGGCGCGTCTGGCCCCGAAGTACAGCGCCGGGCCGCGGCGAAGGTGGCGGGGGCCGCCGTGCTGGCGGCCGGCATCCCCCTCGCCCTACGCGCCCTCTTTCGTTCAGATCGAGCAGGCAAGAAGTAGCGATTCCGGTCGTCACCAAGCCGGATTCATCAGGGAGGCTGCCACGGGACTCCTTCCTGGGCGGGCCTCCGGGCGCTTGCCGCGCGCACTTTTCAGCGCCGTTTGGGCGATCGCGGACCCGCGTGCGGCAAGCGCCTTTTCTACCGCCGCGCTCACTGAGGTCGAACGATCTCCGGGGGTGAACCTGCCGGGGGGGGAAGCGGCGTCCCACCTCGCCCAACGCCCGATGTCCCTATTGCTGGCACTATCCATGGAAAGGAAGCCCCTCTCGTTGCAGCGAACAATGCCGATGATTATGGCTGGAAGCACCTGTGCGAGGAGGTCACACACGTCTTGGTACCCTTGGTCCGGCAGATATTGCTCCTACCCGCTCTCCTTTTACTTCTCAGCACATCTGGCTTCGCTCAACAGACCCCGGATCACGAACGGACGCTGCTCTTCCTGAGTCCATCCGGCACCCTCTACATGGCGAACATCTCGACCCAGGGAGTGCGCATTCCGCAGGCGTCACTCGCGCCGGGAAAGCAGGTGCGCCGCTTCCGCGTCAGCCCTGATGGACGCATCGTGCTCCTGGAAACGGCCAACACGAAGGGAGTGCTTTCGGTCTGGATGCTGGAGCTCTCCAGCCGGCGGTCGAGACTGCTGGGCCAGGGCTTGCTCGTCTCCGACGACGGCTCCAGCCCCTTTGCGCCGGATGGAAGGCGGGTGGCACTCCGCCATCAGAACCGTGACGAAGTCATGATCTTCTCCGCGAACACCGGTCAGGTGTTGCGCACCCTCTCGATCCCGGGGATCCGCGAGGCGCCGGCGTGGTTTGGCGACGCCCGGCACATCGCGGTTCCCACTCAGTTGCCCACCGGGCGCAGCGCCATTGCCGTTTGGGACGCCGTCTCCGGTTCTTTGCGCCGCGAGGCGGCAAAGGACGTGGCGCAGGTGCGCTTCCGCTACGAGACGCGCCTTGATGGCCGGCTCATCTACCGTGAAACCCGCGAGGGCGTCGACCGCTGGCTGGCCCTCACTACCACGGGCGAGACCGCGGTAGACGAGCCCCCTGCTCCGCGCCTGCCGCAGGATCTTCCTGACGGCGCAAGCGCGGCGGCCTGCCCGGAGGGTCCGTGGCTCGCCTACATCCATGAGAAATCGCTCTATGTGCGCTACAGCGAGGAAGGCGCGGAGCCGGTGATGGTCGCCCCTGCGGTAGAATGCCACTGGAAGCCGGGGAAGCCGCTCCCGGAGCAGCCCCTCACCGCTCCAGCCACGGCGCCAGCGGGAAGTGCCGCGCCGGCGGTGCTCCCAAACGTGCTCGCGCTGAAGACGGAGACGGACGAGGCGGTCGAGGGCACCCGCCTGGAGATCACCTGGGAGTCCGAGGCACAGGTGGCATGGGTTCGGCTGAGCGCCGTCGCAGAGCGCGCTCGCGTGGGCGGAGCGAGGCGCGGTGTTCAGACTGTACCCATCGCGCGAGTTCCGGCAGCGTCGAAGAGATACGCCTGGAAGGTGCCCTGGATCGACAACATCACCTTTGTCTTGCGCGCAGAGCCGATGGATGCTTCCCTCAATGTGCTCGGCAGGGTGGAGAGAACGCTCGCCTTCCGACCCCGAGAGCTGGCCCAGGAGAGGCGAGACGGCATCTTCATCCACCTCTCGGAGCGAACGCGTCAGCGCCTCTACACACAGGCTGGTGGCCGGCTGACAGCGGTCTACCTCTGCTCGGGCGCCAGCTCCCACCAGCGCCTGCCGCTGAATCAGCACCCGGATGCCCCTCACGATCACTATGGCACCTTTCGTATCCGGGTGAAGGATATCGACCACGTCTCGAACATCGACCCGGAGTGGAAGATGCCCTACGCGATGGGCTACCTCAATGGACACTACATCCACCAGACATCGCGCAATCAGTACCGCAAGCTGGGCCGGCCGGCCTCACATGGCTGCGTCCGCCTGCATGGAAACGACGCCGCGCCCCTCTTTCGGAAGACGGCAATCGGCGATCTCGTGGTCATCTATTGAGCCTGGGCCGACGCTCCCCGGCCGGCGTCGATACCGCTGATGAAGGGGGCGGACGCGGATAGGGGAGTGCGCGTCTCGCAGCCTATCTACCACCCGCCCCCCTCCCTGCCATCCGACCCCGCACCGGCCCCGGGCTACCACGAGGCTGTGGCGGAGGAGTCCGAGGGGGGCCGGCATTTCGGTCTCGGTTTCCCATCGCGTCATGCCTCCAGGTGGCCATCAGCCTGTCGGGGAGTGGGGCTCAGATGGTGGCGCACTCCAGTAGCTGGCACGTGGCAGCCCACGCATCCTGAATCGCCCGGGCGGCCGGGCCCTCATCGACCTCGATCAGGGGACGGCCGGCCGCGATCGCGCGCGTCACGGCGTCGTCGAAGGGAACCTGGGCGATCACGGTCGCGCCCATCGCTTCGCACATCTGGAGGATGCTCTGGCGATTCGCGTCATCGAGGTCTGCCTTGTTCAGGATCACCGCCGCCGGGATGCCGAAGTGCTTCAGCAGGAGCAGCAGGCGCAGCATGTCGTGCTGTGCGGCCGGCGTCGGCTCCGTCACCACCACGGCCAGATCCACGTCTACCAGCGCAGCCGTTGCAGAGCAGCCGATACCAGGCGGGCCATCGATGAGAATCAGGCGCAGATTGGCGCCCATCGCCATCACCTCGGCATGCCGGCGTACTTCGGTGACCAGGCGCCCGGAGCTTTCGCCTCCGGGGTAGAGGCGAGCGTGCGCCATCGGACCGTAACGGCTGTCGGAGAGGAAGAACTCACCGCAGGCCACCGTCTCCAGGGCGAGCGCATGGTTTGGGCACGCCAGAACACACAGCCCGCAGCCCTGGCAGGCATGCACATCCACCTTTTCCCGAGTGATCGCCGCGAAGCGACAGCGTCGCTCGCATTCGCCGCAGGCGCGGCACGCACTCGCATCACGGAAAGCAACCTTGGCCCCGTGAAACTCCTGCCGCTGGCGCACCTCGGGGTGCAGCAGCAGGTGAAGGTTGGCAGCATCCACGTCACAATCCGCCAGAACCTTCTCCGTGGCCAGGGCGGCAAAGGAGGCGGCGATGGAGGTCTTCCCGGTACCGCCCTTCCCGCTGACGATGGCCACCTGCTTCAATTCAGCCCGGCTCAGTGCCGGCGCCGCGTTCGATTCCGCCGCCGGGGATGCCCCGGCCCGCATCCACTCACTCACGCGTCTCGCCCCCATTCCGTTCTTACCACTGCCGGCCGCGTCCACCGCCTCTGCCACCACCGCCGGCACCGGGCCGAACACCTGCCAGATAGGCGATGACCGCCTGCGCCGCGATGAGGGCAACAGTGCCCCAAACCGGGTTGATCGTCGTCTGTTTCTCCTCTTGGGGAGGGCATGCGGGAAAGGAGATCAGCATGCGCCCGCCTCCGGCACGGCGTCCCCGGCCGCGCGCCCGTGTTCCATCATTCGCAGGCATCCTCTTCCTCCTTCTGGCGCTGCGAGAAGCGGGATGCGGGACGCGCGTCGCCCGTCCCGCATTCCGCGTTCTTCTTTCAGCCTATCCGAAAAACCGCACGGAGAGACGAGTCTCTCCTGGAGAAGGGGCTCTCGGAGAGGCCCTCACTCTGCCTTCTCGATCTCGGCGATACGGGCCTGGATCGCCGAGAGGCGCTGCTGCAATGCATCCGCCTGGGCACGCAGGGCGCTCAGCTCATCGACCGGGGCCGCCTCGGTCACGGGCGCGCCAGCGGTACCGCCGATGCGCATCCAGCCGGGAAGGCCGGTGGCGAAGTACATCCGCCGGTTGCCACGCCCGCCGCGACGCGCGAATCCGCCGCCGAAGCCGGCCGGCCGGCCGGTTCCCCCGGGTGCGCACCAACCGCGCATCCCCCCGGTCATCGGTCCCATGCCCCGCGGGCCTGTTCCATCGAGTCCGGGCATCTTGCTCATCTCCTTTCCGCTATCTGTATCACGCACTCGCAGAGCGAGCGCAGGGCAGCACTCCATCCTGAGCCGGCATCGACCAGCGTGCTTCCCCCCGCATAGGCCTCGGCGATGGAGCGCCGCCAGGGGATCTCCATCAGCAGCGGCAAGCCCTCTGCCTCACAGTAGTCGTAGACACTGCGGTCACCGACGCCAGCGCGGTTCACGACGACACCACACGGAACGTCCAGGGCGCGGCACGTCTCCACCGCCGCCCCCAGGTCACTGCGTCCAAAGGGCGTCGGCTCCGTCACCAGCAGGCAGTAGTCGGAGCCGGCAATCGTCTCCTGCATCGGGCAGGCGGTGCCCGGGGGAGCATCCAGAATGCGGATCCCCTCGGGCGCCAGGTGCCGGCGCAGCGCCTGCAACACGGGCGTGACCCGCTGCTCGCCGACATGGACCCGCCCCTGCACGAAGCTGAGGCGCTCTCCCACTTTTCCGACCGCGATGCTGCCCACTTCGCGCGCTTCCTCGGCGATCGCCTCGGCCGGGCAGATGAATGCACACGTGCCGCAGCCGATGCAGAGCGCTGGGAAAAACGCAACCTTGCAGCGGATCAACGCCAGCGCACCAAACTCACAGCTCTGCGCGCACCGCCCGCAGGCGATGCACGCCTCTTGATCGATGCGCGGCACTTGCACATGCACCGGAACCTGCCGCACGACCTCCGGTTGAAGGAGCAGGTCGGCGTTCGGCTCCTCCACATCACAATCCGCGATCTGGACTGGCCCATGGTCAGCCCGCGCGAGCGCCAACGCCAGACTGGTGGCGAGGAGCGTCTTGCCGGTGCCCCCCTTCCCGGCGGCAACCGCGAGGGTGAAACTCCGGCGCGCAGGGCGGCTCACCAGCGACCGCCCCTTCCGCCCCCACGCCCCATGCCGCCGCCCTGGCCCATGCCAAAGTGTGCTGGCACGCTGGCGGCAGTGACGCGCTTCAACTCGCCTCGCTGGAGGGCCTCCACGGCGTCGCGCACGCTGCCACCACTCGCGCTATAGAGGGCCATCTCGCCCGCCGCCAGCGCCTGGTGGGCGTTGGGCCCGAAGTTTGTGGCGATCACAGCATCGACGTCGGCGTTCGCCACGCTCTGTGCGGCCTGGATCCCCGCACCCTGCGCGGTGGATGCCCCTGGATTCGGAATCGTGGTCGCCTTCATCGTCTCCGTATCCACGACCACAAAGCAAGCACACCGGCCAAATCGCGGGTCAATCGCCGCGTCCAACCCCTCGCCTGTCGAGGCAACCGCAACTCGCATCACTCTCCCCTTTCATTCGTGGCATTTATCGGATGGCGACTCGCACGCGGTCTCCTCATGCCCGCAGGTGCTCGCGCCCCCGGCAAGCGTTCCATTCGCAAACGCCGCGATGGCATCGTCCAGCCTCCCCTGGACCCCCATCACCACCTGGATACCAAGCTGCTCGAACAGCTCCACCGCCCGCGGGCCCATGCCCCCGGCGACCACGCATCCGGCTCCGTGCCGGTGGAGGAAGGGTGGTAGAATGCCCGGCTGGTGCGGCGGCGCCGGCACCCGCATCTGACTGACCACCTTGCCCCCCTCAATGTCGACCAGGGCGTACTCCGCGCAATGACCGAAGTGGGCAGACACGTCTCCCCCATCCACAGCGAATGCAACTCTCATAGCTGTTGTCTCCCCCTAGATGTGATTCACATATATTGAGGCAGAAAAAAAAGAGGCCCGAGACGCGCGCCTTTCACGAGGCGGCTGCGTCCTGCCCCACCGAGGAGGCGCGGTAGCGCTCGACGAACTCCTGCATCTGTCGGGCGCGGCGCTCGATGATCTGAACCCACATCGCCAGCCGCTGTCGGCCGACATCAGTGATCTGGTAGACCCGTCGCGCGGGCCCGGAGCCCTCGGTGCTCCAGGAAGAGACCACGCAGCCCTGCTCCTCCAGATCGCGCAGCACGCGGTAGACCGCCGCGGCATCGATAACGGCATCCGTCAGATAGAGCTCGTTCGCCGCCGTGATGATCTCGTAGCCATGCGTCGCCTGCCCCGTCGCCAACAGGAAGAGCACCGCCGGCTCCACCAGCCGGTTCATTCTCCCAAACCCGGCTGCCCAGGGCGGGCATCCCGCTCCATGCTTTCGGCAATGGCCTCTCGGCATCCCAACCTCCACTATATGTGTCTTGCAGATATCATACCACCGATTATACCTGATGTCAAGCGCCGGCCGCCTTGACAGCCGAACGCGAGGCGCCTATAATGACGGTAGATGCACGCGGGTATCGGAGGTGCATAGTGCGGAGAGCGTTCAGCGAAAGGAAGGGCTTCACGCGGCGCCTGATGGCGCTGGCGGTGATCCACGCCCTCCTGCTCGCGGGCGCGCTCGCCAGTTATCATCAGCATGGAGGGCCTCTAGCACCCGCGGGCCCTTCCTGCCATGTGGGCGCGCCCGGCATGCATCCGGACGAGTCGGATCACCGGGATTCGATGGATGGATGCCTCTCCTGCCTCTGGACGCGCGCAGCGGTTGGCAGCCAGGTGGCAGCCGGCCCCGCCGTCGTCTCCTTACGGGCAGCGCAGCGGGTGGTATCCCCCGATGAGAGCGGCTATCGCCACATCGCCACCCTGAACCTTTTCTCCCGCGGCCCCCCTCCTCTTCTCTCTAAGCGCGTGGATGGATAGAGACGGGATGCAGACCGTCTCCGTGCGCCCATCCTAACGCGCTCCACTCAGCATCGTTCCCGGCATCCTGCCGGTTTCCACGCCTCGCAGCGGCTCGGCGCCTGAAACGTGAGAACACAGGCTCTTTGCCTCAGCCGGTCCCGTCCCTTGGGCCGCAGGCTCCTGGCACGGAGCGATCCTCCTGGCCGGGCGGCATCGCGCGGGGCCGTGGAGAGAACCCGGCATGCCATGCTGGCGGTTTGTCAACCGCGCACAGGCAAGAAACCCACGGCACAGCGCCCCGGCCTAGGCGGCTGCCGTGAGGCTCGCTGGCGTGGCGCAACAGAGAGAAGAGGAGTTTGGCATGTCTCAAGCACGGATGATCGCATCCCTGGCGTTCGCTGCATTCCTGACAGCAGGATCCTGGCAGCTTGCTCAGGCCGAGACCGCGCCTCCGCCTCCACCGGCCGAGGCAGAGGCGGAAGCGGAGACCGCGGGGGAAACCTCGGCGCCGGCTCAGCGCGGCGGGCGCTATCTGCAGCTTCCCGATATCAGCTTTGTTGGCAGCGCCATCGGCAAGCTATCCGATGATGACCGCGACCCCGACCGCAATCGCCTCCGGCTCGACGAGGCGGAGATTGGGATCCAGAGTTATGTCTATCCGCATGTCCGCGCTGATGCCTTCCTTGTCGCCCCCGGACACGAGGAGTTCAAGCTAGAGCTGGAGGAGGGCTATCTCACCTTCGAGCAGCTTCCTCTCCGCCTCACGGGGCACCTGGGCAAGTTTTTCGTTCCCTTCGGGCGCGACAATCAGAAGCACCCCCACTCGTGGCTCTATGTCCGGCGGCCCCTCGTCTGGCGCAACCTGGTCACCCACGAGTCGCTGACCGGAAATGGCGTGGTGCTCTCGTGGCTGGCGCCCACGCGCAGCCGCCTCTTCCTCCAGCTGGATGCCGGCGCCTACACCGAGGCGGGGCATTCGCACTCGCACGGGGAGGACGCCCACAGTGAGGGCGAGGCGCATGCACACCACGCGCACTCCGAAATCCCCGAGGGAGCCGGCGCCAACTTCAGCGACAAGTTCTATACCGGGCGCCTCTGGAGCGGCCTTCCGATCGGCGCGCGGGGCGAGCTCGAGTTCGGGGGAAGCTGGGCGCACGGCACGACCGAGCAGATCCCTCTTCCGTCCGGCGCTCTTGGCAGCCGAAGCCTCCAACTCACCGGCCTGGACGTCAGCTATCGCGCCTATGGCAAGGAGGCGCGACGCCTCCTTCTGCGCGCGGAGCACCTCTGGCACCGCTATCGGTCCGATCTGGGCCGAGAGATGACGACCGGCTATTATGCCCTCGTGAACTACCGCTGGAACAAATACAACGATTTCGGCGTGCTCTACGACTGGACCGAGATACCTGGCCTGCACGGGCATCACGAGTCCGCGCTCTCCGCGATCTTCACGCGGCAGTTCACGGAGCAGACGTACGCGCGTCTCCAGCTGACCCGAGGCGACCGCCCCGGCATGCGCAACTACACCGAGGCGTGGCTGCAAATGGTCTGGGGGATTGGCCCGCACACCCACCAGTTAGAGTAGCCCCGGTTTGCCAGGTGAGCGGACGTATCAGAAGGAGTGCGTCGGGAGCGCGCTCGGCATCAGATCTGCAATGCAGCGCGTGACGGTTCGCCGCCGGATCAAGCGGGCGAGCCTGCTTCCGACCTCTTCGACACAGCCCATGTGAAAGGAAGAGAGAAGATGCGTATTCCGATAGCATCTGTGATCATAGCCCTCATCGCCGCCAGCCTCCTGGCGCCGGCGTCCCGAGCAGACGCCGCGGTCGAGGTCGTCGCCACCATCCCGGAGTTGGCGGCCATCGCCCGAGAAGTGGGCAGCAGCAAGGTGCGCGTCTCCAGCATCGCGCAGCCAAACCAGGATTACCATAAGGTGGATGCTCGCCCGAGCGACGTGGCGCGCCTGAGCCGGGCAGACGTTCTCGTGCGCGTTGGCATGGATTTCGACCTCTGGGCGGATGCCCTGATCGCCGCCGCGCGCAACAAGAAGGTGGCCGTCGGCGGGCCCGGCTATGTCGATGCCTCGCAACGCATCAAGCGCCTGGAAGTGCCCACCGAGAAGATCACCGGGGCCTCGGGCGACATTCACGCCCTGGGAAACCCGCACTATTACTATGACCCAGGGTGCGCGAAGGTGATCGCCCACAACATCCTGTTGGGGTTGCGCCGCGTCTCTCCTGGCGATGCCGGCGTCTTCGATGCCAACTACAAGAAGTTCATCGCGGCGATTGATGCCGCCATGCCCCGGTGGCAGCGGCAGATGGCGGTCTGCAAGGGCAAGCCGGTGGTCACCTACCACAAAAACTGGTGCTACTTCATGAACCGTTTCGGGGTGCGCGAGTTCCAGACACTGGAGCCGAAGCCTGGGATTCCACCCTCACCAGGCCACATCAATCGCCTCATCCAGAGGATGAAGCGCGAGAGCGTGAAGGCGATGGTGGTGGAGAGCATCTACCCCAAGCGCTTCCCCGAGTTCGTGGCCCGAGAGACCGGCGCTCGCCTGGAATGGGCACCCTACTCCATCGGAGTCATGGGCACTCGCGACTATATCGGGTTTGTGGATAAGATCGTGGAGGCGTTCCACAATGCCTGCCGCTAGAGAGACACAGCGCGCGCCTGGAGCACCCCTCATCTCCTTTGAGGGCGTCTGCCTCGGGTATGGCTCGAAGGAGGTCCTCACCGACCTCCGCTTCACGATTCACCAGGGCGATTACATCGGCATCGTCGGCCCCAACGGCGCCGGCAAGACGACGCTTCTGAAAGCAGTCCTTGGCGTGACGCGGCCCCTGAGGGGCCGCGTCGTCCGGCATGGCGAGCGCGGGGCACACCGCTTCGGCTACGTGCCCCAGCTCAACACCATCGATGACTCCTATCCCCTCACCGTCCTCGAGGTGGTGCTGATGGGCCGCTATCCGCTCCTCGGGCTGATGCGTCGCCCACGCAAGGCCGACCGCGAGCGCGCCCTTCACGCGCTGGAGCAGGTCGGAATCGCCGATCTAGCCCCTCGCCTCTTCCGTGACCTCTCCGGCGGGCAGCGCCAGCGCGCGTTGATGGCGCGCGCGCTCGCCTCTGACCCCTGCATCCTGGTCCTGGACGAGCCGACTAACGACATGGATATCGTCGGCGAGCGCGCCACCATGGAGCTGATCGACCGCCTGCACCATGAGAACGGCCTCACAGTTCTGGTGGTCAGCCACTTGCTCAACGTGTTGGTGCCCCATGTCTGCCGCATCGCCTTCCTGGGCGTGGGTGATTTCCGCCTCCTTCCGATACAGGAGGCCATTACGGAGGAGCACCTCGAACGGGTTTACCGAACGCCGATCACCGTCACGGAAGTGGATGGTCGGCGCGTGGTCCTTTGGTGACAGGGGGAGTGGATGCTGGCTTCGATACAAGAAACGTTCGCCGCCGACTTCATGCAGCGGGCGCTGCTGGCTGGGATGCTGGTAGGTGCCCTCTGCGGCTACCTCGGCGTGTATGTGGTGCTGAAGCGGATCGTCTTCGTTGGCGTGGCCCTGGCGGAGATGAGCTCCGCAGGCGTCGCCCTCGCCTTCTGGGCCGCCACCATTCTCGGATTCGCCATGGAGGAGCATAGTCCCCTCACCATGATCGGCGCTCTCGCGCTGATGCTCGTCGGAGTCCTCCTCTTCTCTCTCCGCTGGACGAAGACGGTGCCTCACGAGAGCACGATTGGCGTGGGCTATGCCGTCGCCGCCGCCGCCGGCCTCATGCTGATGTCGCACAGCGCCAAGGGCGAGGCGCACGTGATGCAGCTCATGTTTGGCAACATCCTCTACGTCTCCTCGCGCGAGATCTGGGAGTTTGCCGCCGCGGCCGCGCTCGTTGCCCTGGTCCACACCCTCTTCGCCAAGGAGTTCCTCTTCGTCTCCTTCGATCCAGAGACGGCCAACGCGCTCGGCTACCGCACTCGGTTCTGGGAGATGCTCTTCTACCTGACGCTGGGTCTCACCATCGCCTTCGCGATCCGCGTCGCGGGGGTGCTCCTCGTCTTCTCCCTGCTGGTCCTGCCCGGGGTGACGGCGCTGCTCCTGACGCGGCACCTGCGCCGGGCGTTTCCCGTCGCCATCCTCGCCGGAGTGCTCCCCATCGGCATCGGCCTCACCCTCTCCTACGCGCTGGACTTCCCATCCGCCGCGTCCATCATCATGGTCTCCTTCGTGTTCATGTTGCTCGCCGGCGGTGCTCGTCTTGTGAGAGGGTGAGGCGGCCACGGTTCTGGGCCTTGTCAAACGGCGGCAAGTCTGCTAGACTGACGTGAGGGGTCACCCGGGAGCGCGCGGGGCAGCCACGCACGAGCATGCAGTGCGAGCGGACTCACCAAACCTGCGCCCGCTGCGTTCCTGGAGATGGGGCTATGGATTTCCGCACTCTCTTTCGGGCCGATAAGCCGGTCATCGGGATGGTACACCTGCTCCCCTTGCCGGGCAGCCCCGGCTGGGGCGGCAGCATGGAGGCGGTCCTCGAGCGCGCCCTCGCCGAGTACATCGCCTGTCCTGCGTTCAGCATCCATCCTTTGCCGGAGAACGTCTCCGATATCGAGGGCGCCCTGACAGAGCCGCTCGGGGTCGCGCTACACGCCGTGCGCCTGGCTCGCATCGACCCCAACGAGCAGGTCGTACTCCTGGGCGCGGGGGCAATAGGCATCTGCACGCTCCTTGTGCTCCTCGCTCGCGGCGTAGGCCGGGTGGCAGTCGTCGAGCCGGTCGCCGGGCGCCAGGAGTGGCCACGCCGCTTGGGTGCCACGCCCGTAGCGGCATCCGCGCGCGAGCTGTTGGATGCGGGCTTCGAAGCCGATCTCGTCTTTGAATGCGCGGGCGATAATACGGCCTTCGAGCAGGCGCTTCGCCTTGCGCGCCCCGGAGGCCGGGTGGTGGTCGTGGGCATCCCCAAGCCCGAGCGCGTCTCCTTCGATATGTCGATTGCGCGCCGGCGCGAACTGGCGGTGCTCTTCACACGCCGCTCGTGCAATACACTTAGCGAAGCGGTCGAAATGGTTGCATGCGGAAAGGTGGATCTGTCGCCGGTCACCGTGCGCACCTTTCCGCTGGAGCAAGCAGCTGCCGCGATGGAGATGACCGGCGCCAGGCATGGAGACGCCTTGCGCGCGGTCGTGCTACCCTAGCCCGGGTCTCGGCACCGGGCGGCTATGGGCCAGACCGTTCCTGGACAGCCCATCCGCCAATTGGCGATGGGGCCTCCGCAGCCCAATGGTGTTAGGATCCTCTCTCACTTGGGCACGATACGTACAACATGAGTCTAAGGGAGCATGACCTACTGTTGCCTTGCTCCCTAGTGGGATGCGGAGCCCTTTCCACGTGAAAGGAACGACCCAATGCAGGCGCCGACGTTGAGAGCGCTGCCCGAACTGCGGACGAAGGCACCAAGACCCAAGGTGCTCGTTGCCGACGACAATGTCGGTCTCGCGGAGATCTGGTCCTTCGTCCTGGAGGATGCCGGGTGCGACGTCACCATCGCGGACAGCGGCGGCGCCGCGCTGGCAGCTGTTGCGCGCGAGGCGTTCGACATCGCCGTCCTCGATCTTCAGATGCCGGACCTCTCGGGGCTGGAGGTGTTCACCGCCATCCAGGCCGATAACGCCGATGTGCAGGGGATCATTATTACCGGGCATGCCTCGATGGAGTCGGCGATGGATGCCGTGAACCGGGGCGTGTTTGGCTACCTGGTCAAGCCGGTCACACCTGACGCGCTCCGAGTGATGGTCGAGCGCGCGCTGGAACGGCGACGCCTCACGGTGGAGAACCGGGCCATGCTCTCCCACCTGAGCGCGCTCCAGCAGGTGCTCGATACCGCCCTCAGGGCCGTGGGCGTCGCGGATGCCTTCCAGAGTATCTCGCAGGTCATGGTCGATGCCATGGGGGTGGATCAGGTAACGCTCATCCTCCTGGATGAGGGGGGCAACCTGGTGGCGACGGCGGCCTATCCGGTGGAAACAGAGATCTATGAGGGACCGCGCCTTCGACCTGGCGAGGACTTTTCCGGGCGTGTTTTCGCGGAATGCCAGCCGCTGCAGATCCGAGATATCCGCGATTCTTCGGTTCGCAGCGAGATACTCAAGACGATGGGAATACGCTCGTTGGTGGGCGTGCCCCTTCTCTCGGGGGGCAAGCCAATCGGCGTGCTACACGTGGGCACTCGCCGCGAGCGTGTCTTCGACGATTCGGAGATTCGCCTGCTCCTCTCCATCTCCGAGCGAATCGGTCTGGCTGTCGAGAAGGAGCGCCTTCTCATGGAGCGGGAAGCGCATCGACGCGAACTGGAGGTGGCCTACCAGCGCGAGCGGCGCATCGCCGAGACTCTGCAGCGCTCCTTCCTTCCCAACGTTGATGTGGGCGTTCCCGGGATCGCTGTTGCCCATCTCTATCAGCCCGCGCTTTCCGAGGCCGAGGTTGGCGGTGACTTCTATGACATCATCGAGCTCAACGGCGGGGTTCTTGGCCTGGTGATGGGCGACATCTCGGGCAAGGGCCTTGATGCCGCCGTCTACACCGCGCTCACCAAATACACGATCCGAAGCTATGCCCTGGAGGACCCCGACCCTGGCCGTGTGATGAGCCTCCTGAGCGAGGCGTTCATGCGCCAGGCGAACCCCGAGATCTTCACCACCCTCTTCTATGGCGTCCTCGATATCCGCAGACAGTGTATCGCCTACGTTAACGCCGGGCACGAGCCACCTATCCTTTACCGCGCCGGCACCGGGAAGATAGAGCGGATCTGCTCTTCCGGACCGCTGGCCGGGGTCATCTCCGATCCCGGCTATGAGACGCAAGAGATCCCCTTCCACTGTGGCGACCTGATGCTTCTCTACACCGACGGCGCGACTGATGCTTCCCACGATGGGGCCTGGCTGGGCATTGAGGGTCTGGAGGATCTTCTGCGAACGCACATCGAGGATGAGGTACAGAATACACTCAACGCCATTTGGAACGGCATCGGCGAGTTCGCGCATGGAAAGCTGCGCGATGACGTTGCTCTGATGCTGGTACGCGCCTGCGGGTAGCCGTCCGAGGAGGGTTCGAGAAAGCGGTGGTCTCCGAGGGCCGCGCCTATGGCAGGCAGCCGGCCCTGCTGGCCCCGCGCTGGTGTCGACACCACGAGTGAAGGGACCTGGTCATCCAGCGACTGAGATTCCGACATAAGGAATCCGAAGCCTCGGAGGCAGCGTGCAACCCGGCGCGCGGCGATAAATCACCGCGCTGCTTGCGCGCGAAGCCCTGCCGGGCTGGATTGGGGATACTCCCAGATATCTCAAAACGGCGCTGGCTAGGAGGAGAAGCCCCGAGGGGGCTTTGCCGGAAAGCAGCGCGGAGCTTCGAGCTCCGCGCGTGCGGACGGCCTTCTCCTTATGCCGGAATCCTAGATCCAGCGAGAATACGAGAATAGGTATTTACAACCTCACTCCGATATGCTAGAATAAATTGGGTCCTACCTCCGCTGCCCGATTGAGCATCGGGCTTTCGTGCCCGGAGCGTCAGGATTCCGAGAGTGTATGGACGATTCACAACATATCCTCAGCGTCAGTGCTATTCTGGTGCGATTGGCGGCAGTAGCAGCGCTGGTCGCCATGAACGCGTTCTTCGTTGCCGCCGAGTTCGCTCTCGTCAGCGTGCGCCACAGCCGCATGGAGGAGCTTGCCTCTCGCGGCAACATCCTCGCACGCGTTGTTCTGAAGGCCGTTAGCGACCTGGACCGCTACATCGCGGGTACCCAACTCGGGATCACGCTCGCGAGTTTGGGCCTAGGTTGGGTCGGCGAATCCACGCTGGCGGCGATCCTCACCCCAGTGCTACACCGCGCGGGCTTCGCGCAGGCGGAAAGCGCCGCCCATCAAATCTCCATCACGATTGCCTTTATCACCATCACCTTTCTTCACGTGGTGCTGGGAGAGCTCGTGCCGAAATCCGTCGCGCTGCTCTATCCTGAGACGACGGCGCTTTGGGTCGGCAAGCCGATGCAGGTGATCGTTGGCTTGATGTCTCCCTTCATCTGGGCGCTCAACGGCACTGGCAACCTCTTTGTGCGTCTCCTCGGCATGAAGGAACCGCCGGCGCACCATCACCTGCACACTGTCGATGAGCTCAAGATCCTGGTCGACGCCAGCCACAAGGGAGGCATGCTGGATGAAACGGAGCGAGAGCTTCTGCAACGGGTGTTCCGCTTTAGCGACGTGACAACCCGGCAGGTCATGGTCCACCGCACTCAGGTGAAGGGCGTGCCGGTGGATATCAGCTTTGATGAGCTGGCGCAAGTCATCGAGGAAAGCCCGTTCACCCGCATCCCGGTCTATGAGGGCAGCATCGACAACATCATCGGCGTGCTCCACTTGAAGGATCTTTTCCGATATGCACGCAAAGCCGGGCCCGATTTCTGCCCCCGGAGCGTGATGCACAAGCCGCTCTTCGTGCCGGAGACGCTCTCGGTAGAGTTGCTCCTGAACGAGTTCAAGCAGAACCGCACTCAGATGGCGGTGGTGCTCGATGAGTTCGGCGGCACCGCGGGCGTCGTCACGCTCAAGGATGTCCTCGACGAGATTGTCGGCCATGTCCACGAAGAATACGAAGAAGACGAGCCGGAGATCGTCGAAGGCGAAGATGGCACGATCTGGCTCCAGGGCCACGTCCGCATCGATGACCTGAACGCCAAGTTCGATCTGGCGCTTGAGGAGCCGGACGCGGACACCGTGGGCGGCCTGGTCATGACGCGGCTGGGACGCATGCCTCTCGTGGGCGACGTGGTGGAGGAGAATGGCGCGCGCTTCCGCGTGGAAGCCGTGCATGGCCTGCGTATCAGCCGGGTGGCGATGCAACTTGCGCAGCCCGCTGCCCGCCGCAACGGCGAGCTCTGAGAACGCCTCCGGCATCGCGATGCTAGCCCGCGCAGGCCCTCCGGCCGCGCTGTTTTCGGGCAGGGCCCGACCGGGCCGGTGGGGCCGCGCGATCAGCTCGCAGGGGCTTGCCAGAATGCACAGAGTGTGGTAGAATCAGGCTACCCGGAGAGGTGTCCGAGTGGTTTAAGGTGCAGCTCTCGAAAAGCTGTGTGGCGCAAGTCACCGTGGGTTCGAATCCCACCCTCTCCGCCAGAAGGGGCTCTGCAGTCCGCAGAGCCCCTTTTTTGCGTACGCTCCGCCAGGCTTCGCCGCGCCGATCCATCTCCCTACGGCGTCCAGGCGCCCAGCCGCCATACTTGCGCGACTCCGCGACACCTCGCTCTGCGCGACGGCTTCCTCGCCTTTCTGCCTGGAGCGAGGGCATGGAAACCACGCGTTGAGTCCATCAACAAAGAGTGGGAACTCCGCGCGCGGAGGCGGTGTTTATGGAAGCGAAGGACCTCATGGGCGTTGCCGGGGCAGCACAACGCTTGGGTCCGCTCCCCGGCCGGCGCGTATCGGGTGCGGCCGGCCGGGGTCGTTTTTCTCTGAGGCTTACCCTTCGCTCTCCTCGGCAGCCAACTCTTCCTGAAGCTTCTCGTGGCAACGCTCGCGGATGAACAGCTCTACCAGCCGGCCATCCAGCTTGCCCGCCGCCGCGTCCTTGCGCAGGATGTCGAAGGCCACCTCCGGGCTGAACGCCTTCTTGTAAGGCCGGTCAGACGAAGTGAGCGCGTCGTAGACATCGGCGATGGCAAGAATACGTGACTGGAGCGCCAGTTCGTCACCCTGCTTGCCATGCGGGTAGCCGCTGCCGTTGAGGGCTTCGTGATGGTCGCCGGCAAAGATCGGCACATTTCTGAGCTTCCGCGAGAAGGGAATCTGCGAGAGGAGGCGCGCCGACACCGACGCGTGCCCGCGGATGATCTGAAACTCCTCGGGCAACAGGGTTCCTCTCGGAATGGAGAGGTTTCGCACTTCGTTCTCGGTCAGATACGGTTGCGTGTGACCCTGATCATCCACGTAGGTACGCGCGGCGATCGCCTGCAGGCGCTCGATCCGATCCGGCGCCATGAACTCGCCCCCGAGATTGATCGCCTCGAGGAAGGCCAGGTCATCCGCCAGCTGCTCGCTCTCAGCGCGCAACTCCGCATCCACCGCTTCCAGCTCCGCGGCCGGCGCTCCCGCCAGCGTCAACTCCAGCTTGCGGCGTAGCGCGGCGTTCTCCATCCCACGCCGGATCACGGACCAACGGGTGCGAATCTCGCCGATGCGATCGTATACTGTCTGCAGCTTCGTCGCCTTATCGACGATGTGCTCTGGCACGACGATCTTGCCGATGTCGTGAAGCAGGCCGGCGATCTTGAGCTCCCTCAGCTCGTCTTCGGTGAACTTGCGGCCTCCGAAAAGCTCCTCTTCGGCTTCATTCACCGCGCGCGCCAGGATGCCGGCGAGATGGGTGACGCGGTTGATGTGGCCCGCGGTGTAGTGGGACTTCTCGTCCACGGCCGCCGCCATCACCTGGATCAAGCCATCGAGAAACGCCTCCAAGTCCTGGATCAGGCGCGCGTTCGTTAACGAGATGCCTGCCTGCGACGCCAGCGAGCGCGTCCGCTCCACATTTGCGACATGGAAGGGGATCACCTCACCCGTCGCCGGATCCTGGGCATTGATCAGCTGGAGCACGCCGATGATCTCATCCTCGTAGTTGCGCATCGGCACGACGAGCATGGAGCGAGAGCGGTAGCCGGTCATCGCGTCGAAGCGGCGCGGCCCGCTGAAATCGAAGCCTTCCGCCTCATACACATCCGGGATATTCAAGACATCCCCGGTCAGGGCAACATAACCGGAGACGTGCGCCCGGTCGAGCTTGACGGGAGGAAGGGCAATCCGATCGCCGCGGACCCCACCCAGGCGCGTGCCCAGGCTCTCGGTTTGCATGATCTCGATCTTCAGCACGCCGGCATCCCGGTCGACGGTATAGAGCGTGCCCGCATCAGCGTGGTTGATGGCGCGTGCCTCGTCCACGATGCGCTCCAGCAAGCGGTTTGTATCCCGCTCCGCAGAAAGCGCGATGCCGATGTCGGTCAGGCGCTGAATCTCCGAGGCCATCCCGTCATGAAGCATCTTCACGCGCAGAAGCGAGCGCACTCGTGCCAGCAGCTCGGCCCGGTCGACCGGCTTAGTGAGGAAATCATCCGCGCCAGCGTCCATCGCGCGAATCCGATCCACCCACTGGGAGTCCGGGGTGATCAGGATCACCGGAATAGAGAGCGTGGCCGGATTCTGTTTGACCTCAGTGCAGACCTCCAAGCTACCAACGCCCGGCAACTCCGCATCGAGGATCAGGATATCCGGGCGCTTCGCCTCGTTGAGCGCACTGATAACCGCTCCCCCTTCTCGCACACCTACCACACGATAACCGGCATGCACCAGGTATCCCTCGGTGGTCGAACGCGCCGTATCATCTCCATCTGCCACCAAGACCACTGCTTGCGTGGGATCTAGCATATTTAGCTCTCCACCCGCTTGTTCCAGCCCGACGTCGTCGGCATGGTGGAGTCGCCTGGCCCAAGTAATCGCGCACCACCCGCCCATTTGCTGCCACGGGGCAAACCGCTCAAGCTCCCTTCCTGGCCCGCACTATTCTTGGGAACGATCATTGTTTCGCCGCACGCTGCACGCATCCTCGTATTCTTCCTGCCACTTCGCCGAGCACGCCTTCCCCGGGCGTTCGCGGGGCTAACGGATGCATATCCCCTGCCCCAACGCCCGCTTCCTAGCCAGATCACAAATTCGGCGATTTTTACAACAACCTGTATCATTTCAGAAGGGGATCTCGCCTGTATAGCGAAACATAGGCCTTGGGTGTGGCATACCCGGCCGTTCGCAGGCCTTTTGCGCCTCTCCCAAGGCGTGGTTTCCCATGCCGTCGGCCGGATGGTGTGCTATACCGTACGGGGGCAACGCAGCTCTACGAGCGTATCCTTGCTATTGATCTTTGCGAGGGCTTATGCTATGATACCGCTTGTGCGTCAGCGCCTAACAGGTGCCTGCGCCGCAAGCCCCCAGCACTTGTGAGTGTAAGGCGATATCGGTTCTGCCGCGTTGCGGAGAGAGAGTCTTCCCGGTGACCGCGACTCGCAGGACTCCGCCGCCAGGGAATCCGAAGCCCTTGCACCGTGCCATTTCGGGTTCGGTGAGGACTAAGACGAACGAACGCACAGCCCAGTGGCGAAAGGATCGGATATGAAGCACGTACAGCGCGTCAAGCTTGCCGGGCACGCGCTCTACCGGGTTCTGTATCTCCTCATCCTGGCCGGCTTGATCCTGGCCATGCCGGAGTATTCCCTTCACGCGCAATCCTCCGAGAAAAAGTTGGATCCAGCCACCGAGGCCGCCTACCGGAGGCTGACCGCCGCGATTGACCCCGCGGCGCTCGACCGGCATGTGCGTGCGCTCTCGGCGATCCCTTCTCGCGTGGCAGGCTATCCGGGTTCCCGACAGGCGGCCGAGTATGTGGAACAGCAATTCCGCAAGGCCGGACTGACAAACGTGGCCACCGAGCAGTTTGAGGTCACAGTCCCTGTGAGCGACGGCCTGCGGATCAAGGACTCCGTCCTTCTGGTGGATATCCTCACTCGCGACGATGCCTCTCCCCTCGTCCGGCACATTCTCAGCCGTCTCACTCCCGAGACGCTGCAAAAGCTGAACGAGTGTGTTCCTCCGCTGCGCGAGTTCCAGCAGACGGATGAGGTGCTTCAGCGCGAGAACGCGGCGTACCAGGAGCAGTTGGAGGCACACCCCACCGCCCCAGGCACTCTCCCGCTGGTGAAGCCCAACTCTCTCGTCACCGCCGAGCACAACCATCAGGAGGCACAGGCGGCGTTGCGCGAGAAGCTCGCCGCGCTGGAGCCCTACCTCATCGACGAGCTCAACTGGCTTTGCTATAACGGCCCGCTCTACACACCAGAGCGCTTCGCTGGCGTCACCCTCAGCGCCGAGACTCGCCAGCTGCTGGCCAACCCCTCCAAGGGAGGCGGTCTCCTCACCCTGAACCGGCAGCTTCTCGCCGATGCGTTCCCTGGCGCCATCGCCGTCCTTGCCACCTGGATGGACGTCGACGGCACCCGTTACCGCCTCTACCCTCTCTGGCCGAACCAGGTTCAGACTTCTAAACTGCCCTCGCCAGAGAAGGGCGGCATCCAGGCACCGCTGATCGACGTCGGCCCAGGCAAGCTGGCCAACTTCAACGGCAAGACTGTTGACGGCTCCGTCGTCATGGTCGACTTCAACTCCGCTCAGGAGTGGCTGAACGCGCCGCGTCTCGGTGCCAAGGCGGTCCTCTTCGTGGAGCCGGAGAGCACCCAGCGCGGCGAGGCAGAAGGTAAGTTTATCTCTATTCCTCTCGCCATCCCGCGGTTCTGGATCTCGCGCGAGGATGCGGATGCCATCCGCTCCCGCTACCAGCTTGCCTCGGATGGCAACTACCTGGTCCCCAAGGTTCGCCTCATCTCCGAGGTGTTCTGGCAGAAGCGGCCGGCACGCAACGTGGTAGGCTGGGTCGAAGGCACCGATCCCAAGTTCAAGGATCAGGTGATCGTGATCGAGTCGTACTACGATTCGATGTCCGTCGTTCCCGACCTGGCACCCGGCGCGGAGTCTGCCTGCGGCGTTGCCACCCAGATTGAGCTCGCGCGCCTCTACGCCGGCGAGAAACCCCGGCGCAGCATCCTCTTCCTCTCCACCGGCGCGCATCATCTTGCGCTCAAGGGAATCCGCGCCTATATCGAGCAGCACTTCCCCGAGCACGAAGTGCCACCCGTCAAGACCCGCTTTGTCACGTGGCTCAGCAATCAGGCGACGCCCGTTGGCAAGGGCCTGGTGACGATTATTCTCGGTCTCATCGCCTTCAGTCTTCTGCGCACCGTCGGTCGCGCCCGCGTCTTCGGCAAGATTGCGGGTGGCGTCGCTGGCGTGGCGCTCATCTTCTGCATTGTCGGTTTCTGGACCCTCAGCCCACAGGAAGAGCAACCGCGCAAGCGCTGGTATATCTTCACCGCGCTGGACCTGAGCAGCAAGACACCCCGCGTAGGCATGTTCTACAAGGGCATGTACTACGATTACCGCCAGGACATCCAGCGCAAGTTTGCCGACTTCGCTCGCGTCCAGCGCGAGAACGCCGAGCGGATCGTGAACACCGCGCTCGGCGGCGACCCGAAGGAGCTCTTCGCGGACGGCGTCAACCCGATCTCGGGTAAGGATTGGCGCAACTTCATCCCTGGCAAGGTGGCCCTGGACCACGAGCCGGTGACGATGGCTGGCGCGATGGGCGTCGGATTCGTCACCACGGATGATGCGCGCCCCTATGTCGATACGCCGTTCGACACCCCGGAAAAGGTGAGCATCTACAACCTGTCGCGGCAGGCACGCCTCCTGGCGGCGCTCTACTACAACATGGTCAACGATAACAACGACCCGCAGTCTCAGGAAGAGCTCGCCCTTCCGGTCACTGACCCGTCGACCTTCTCTCGCATGACGCTCACCGGCGGTTTCGCCAAGCTGGTGGGTCGCGTCGTCGAGTTCGACCCGCGCCGCTCGTTCATTCCGGACAAGGAGATTCCCGGCGGCCTGGCCGTCGTTGAGAACAACAACAAGACCTACATGGGCGTTCGCGGGCCGATGGTCGAGCAGGTGGATGACAAGGGCGGCTTTGAATTCGCCGGCGTCGCTCCACTCACCGCCTACGGCTACAACCGCCCCACGCACCTCGCGGCGTATCACATCAACGCCGAGACTGGGGCTATCGATTACGCGCCCGACCTTGGCGTCTCCGGTGCGCGTGACTATCCGTTGGAGCAGTACATCACCACTGGTTACAAAGAGGCGACCATCGTGGCGTTCAAGTGCGTGAGCACCTCGCTCTACGATCTGGTCGACCCGCAGATGCTGCGCGCCCTCACGAACCTCACGGTTCTCGATGGCCAGAGCAATGCCGAGCCGCGGATGTACGGCTATGCCATTGCCCGCCCCGAAGCGTGGATCAGCCACGTGGACGACGCTGCGGTCATCTACTCGACCCCGCCCAATCCCGATATGGGCGAGCAGGGCACGCGCATCAAGGTGCTGATGGGCGCCGGTCCCATCTCCACGCGCTTCGTCCTGATCAACTCCACCCCGCAAAACCCCGAGGGTGAGGGCTACGAGACGACGGCAAGTGGCGCCATCTTCAACACCGCCTATAAGGTGGCCCAGGATATGTGGAACATGGACGAGTATCGCATCCAGCGTCTCGCCAAGTACCGCATCATCAACCAGGGCCTCAACACCCTGCATGCCCATGCGAAAGCCGAGCTGGAGCTCGCCGACGAGGCCTATGCGGAGCGCAACTACGAGCGGTTCGACGCCCACTCCCGCGCCGCATGGGGATACGAGTCGCGCGCTTATCCCGACGTCCAGAAGACGGCCCAAGACGTGGTCAAGGGCGTCCTCTTCTACCTGTGGCTCCTGCTGCCCTTCTCCTTCTTCATGGAGAGGCTGCTCTGGGGCTTCTCTGACCTGCGCCGCCAGCTCCTCGCCGGCTTGGCTGTCTTCGTCGTCATCTTCGTCGCCCTCCTGAACGTCCACCCGGCGTTCGAGATTACGATGAACCCGCTCATCGTTCTCCTCGCCTTCATCATGCTGGCGCTCGCCTTCCTGATCATCGTCCTGGTGATCGGAAAGTTCGAACAGCAGCTCAAGGAGTATCAGAAGGCTGTCGGAGGCGTGCACAAGGCGGATATTGGTCGCGCCGGTGTCGCCCTGGCCGCGTTTGGCCTCGGCGTCTCCAACATGCGCAAGCGCAAGGCGCGCACCCTGTTTACGTGCATCACCCTGATCATCCTGACGTTTACGGTTCTCTCGTTCACGTCAGTCGTCACCGGGATGCGCTTCAACAAGGTGCCTTCGCCCGGCACGCCGGCCTATCAGGGCCTGATGCTGCGCGATGCGCTGTGGGCACCTCTCGAGGAGAGCGCCTACCGCATCATGGACGACGAGTTCGGCGCGCATCACGCCGTGGCGCCACGCGCCTGGTTCTTCTCTAACGCGTATGGCGAGCAGTCGTTCGTCCGCATCACCAGCAACAAGAGCATGGCGGGGTATGACGCGAAAGCAGTCGTCGGCCTCACCTCCGACGAGCAGTACGTGACGAAGCCGCAACGCGCCCTCGCCTGCGGGCGCTGGCTGCAGCCGGAAGATCGTTACGTCGCCATTCTCCCAGAGGCCGTGGCCGATACGCTCGGTATCAACGAGCGCAACTATCAGACGGCTACCGTCCGTTTCAGCGGCACCGACTTCCGAGTTATCGGCACTCTGAACAACAACCGGTTCAAGGGGATCCGCGATCTCGACCGCGAGCCGCTCACCCCTGTGGACTTCATCATGATGGAGAAGCTTCGCCAGCAGGGTAAGGACCTGGGCGAGGCTGGCTTCCGCGAGTACGTTCACCTGGAGCCGGACAATATCATCATCGTGCCGTTCCAGACCATCATGAACCTGGGCGGCGGGCTCCGCTCCATCGGCATGGACTTCGCGACCGAGGATGCAGTCGATGACGTCCTGCAGCGCCTCATGCCGCGCCTTGGTATGAACCTCTACGCCGGCATGGGTGACCGCATCTTCCGCTGGTCCTCCATCGCCAGCACCTCGATCACGGGCATGGGCGATCTCGCCATCCCGGTTCTGATCGCGGCGCTCATCGTTCTCAACACGATGCTGGGTTCGGTCTTCGAGCGCATCAAGGAGATCCATATCTTCAGCTCGATCGGTCTCGCTCCCAGCCACGTCGGCGTGCTCTTCATGGCGGAGGCGTTTGTCTATGCCGTCATCGGCGCCATCTCCGGCTATCTGCTCGGTCAGGTGACGGTCAAGGTCATCGCCCACTTCAACCTCTTCGAGGGCCTGGCGCTGAACTTCTCGTCACTCTCCGCCGTGTTCAGCACCCTGCTGGTCATCGTGGTCGTGCTCGCGTCTACCATCTATCCGTCGCGTAAGGCGGCGGACGTCGCGACCCCGGCGATTGACCGGTCCTGGAAGGTGCCGGAGCCCAAGGGCGACGAGTGGGCCATCCCGCTCCCCTTCTCCGTCACCGGCAATCAGGCGATTGCTCTCAACCAGTTCCTGAAGGAATGGTTCACTGCATACGAGGAGTACTCCATTGGAGACTTCGTCACCCAGAACGTGACGTATCGCGAAGGGGAAGCGGAGCTCGGGAAGACCTACTCCATCGAACTCATGGCCTGGCTTGCCCCGTTCGATCTGGGCGTCAGCCAGCGCGTGGAGCTCAGGACGATCCCGACGACCATGGAGGACGTGTTCGAGCTGATGCTCTTCGTCCACCGCGAGAGCGGCGACGTCTCCAACTGGAAACGCGTGAACCGGCGCTTCCTGAACACGTTGCGCAAGCAGTTCCTGATCTGGCGCACGTTGGGCACCGAGGATCGCGAGCGCTATCTCAGAGCGCAAGAGCAGGTAGAAGCGGGTGCGGCTACCGCCGAGACCGCCGCGCAACCGGTATCGGGCTGACGTGTGGTGCGTGCTGTGAAGTGCGCGATGCAGGATGAGGGGCGCGCCGCGCCCCCTCCTGCATCCCCGAGCCTTCACTTCGCACAGCGCGTCGCATATCCCACATCACAGATGGGGGTTTGACCTTGGAAAAGACGGACAAAACGGTAGACGAGAACGCGCAGCAGAAGACCGGTGCAGCTACGCCCGAGCCATCTGAGCATACGGCAATGCACGGGGCCAGGGGTCTTGAAGGAGAGGCGCACCTGGAGGCACTGCCCGAAATCACCGAGTTCCAGGAGGGCTTCTCGTGGAACACGCTGATTGGTGCCTTCTTCGTCGGTATCATTATGATGCCGGCCGCCATCTACCTCGGGTTGGTCACCGGTTCCAGCGGCATCACCTCCACGGCGGAATGGGTGACGATCATCCTGTTCACCTATGTCGCGCAGCGCTCATACACGCGCCTGCGTAAGCAGGAGATCTACATCCTGTTCTACGTCGCCGCGGCGCTCTCCAGTATGGGCGCGCACCAGCTGGCTGGCGGTCCTTTCGCGACGCTTATATGGAACCAATACCTGGTGCAATCGCCAGCGGCCCGCGCCTTTGGGATTGCCGATAAGATTCCGACGTGGGTTGTTCCCCGCCTCGGCTCTCCCGCTCTCGTGGAGCGGTCGTTCCTGCACCCGGATTGGCTGGCGCCGATCATCCTGCTCCTCATCGGACAGGTCCTGCACCGCGGCATGAGCATTGGTCTGGGCTACGCGATGTTCCGGATCACTTCGGATATCGAGCGGCTGCCCTTCCCACTCGCTCCTGTGTCCGCGGCTGGCGCGACGGCCCTGGGTGAGGCTGCTGCCGAGAAGGAGTCCTGGCGCTGGAACGTCTTCTCCATCGGCACCATGATTGGCTTGGTCTGGGGCGTCTTCTACGTCGGCATCCCCACGGTGACCGCGTCGGCCTTCAATGAAGCCGTGCAGCTGATCCCGATCCCCTTCATCGATTTGGTTCAGAACACCGAGCACGTCTTCCCCGGCGCACAGATAGCGATAGGCTCCGATATCGTCAGCGTCCTCGCCGGCTTCGTGCTTCCGTTCTGGCTGATCGTGGGCGAGTTCATCGCCGCGATGATCTCCCAGCTCGTTGTCGCCCCACAGCTCGTCAAGCACGGGATGCTCCCCCACTGGCACCCGGGCATGAACGTCATCCAGACTGGCATTGCGACGAGCGTCGACTTCTGGATGAGCGTCGGTATCGGTGGCGCCATCGTCGTGGCGATCATCGGACTGGCGAACATCGTCGGCTCGGCGCTGCGCTCGCGCAACCGCCGCGCCGGTGACTCGGGCGCCGTACCGCGCGCCCTCCCTCCCGGACGCGGTGACTGGTCGATTGCTCTTTCCGTCGGCGTTTGGGCGTTCGGCACCTTCTGCTACATTGCGATCTGCCACTACCTGGTGCCTGACTTCCCGGTCGGCCTGCTCGTCTTCTACGGGCTGATCTGGACGCCGCTCAACTCCTACATCAGCGCCCGGATGTACGGCATCACCGGCCGTGGCGTCGCATTCCCCTATCTGCGAGAGGCGTCTTTCGTCTTGAGCGGCTACCGGGGGGTGGACATCTGGTTCGCGCCGATCCCGCTGGCTGATTACGGTGGCCAGGCGCAGTTCTTCCGTTCCGTCGAGCTCACCGGCACGAAGTTCACGAGTATTCTCAAGGCCGAGGTGATGATCGTGCCGATCATCCTTGGGTTCAGCTTCGTCTTCTGGACCTACTTCTGGCGTATGGGCGAGATCCCGTCGGCTCTCTATCCCTATGCCAACCGAATGTGGCCGGTCCAGTCGATCTACGCTGCGCTCTGGCCTACCGCCACGCTGACGCCTGAGAGCAACTGGCTCCTGAAGGCGATCAAGTGGGACGTGATCGGCGGTGCCGCTGCGTGTGGCTTCGGTATGTATGCGATCGTCTCCCTGCTCAAGCTGCCGCAGATGCTCTTCTACGGCCTGGTGACAGGCATGGGCATGCAGACAACCGGCGTCGTGCCGATGTTCATCGGTGCCATGCTCGGGCGCTTCTACTTCGCGAAGCGCTTCGGCAGCCGCTGGGGTGCCTACACGCCCGTTCTCATGGCCGGCTACTCCTGCGGCATGGGCCTGGTGGGCATGGCGGGCGTCGCCTTGGGCATGATCGCCAAGTCGACATCCTACCTGCCCTACTAAGGGCACGGTGATCTGGCGAGCCGGGGGGCGATGCCGAAACCCGTCGCTCCCCGCTTCTCGCCTTTTCCTCGGGCGGTGGCCGATTATGGCCCCGAGCGATTTTGGAGCGACCGCGTTTGCCCGACGGAGAACGCTTCTCCCGCCGGTGGCGATTGGAGAGGCGCGGTAGCAGCCTCGTGGCGAACGCCGATGGTATTTGTCGCGGTAGCGATCGCGCTGATCCTTCTCATGGGTGGTGGCGTGACCACCAGTGTTACCCGGAAACCCGGCGGCCTATGGTGTGGGCGGCCCGATGCCAGAAGCATCTCCGCTTGCCCGCCGAGCGGATCCGGACGTGCGCGGCCGAATACGATGAGCGCCTGCCACTGGGGGAACGCTGGACAACCTGCGTGGATCCTTATATCCATGGCACCTCCCTGCTCGTCTGTCCGACGAGCACCGATCTGCGCCGCGGCTGCGCCATGACCTGTCACCTCTCATCGGTGCCAGCGCGGGTCATTCCGCGGCTGCATCAGACGCCGATGCTGTTCCCTTCGGCGTTCGGCGCTCGGAGCGCGCTGGGTCATCCCGGCTCAGCAGTGGCTCGATACTCTGGCGGCGGTAATGTGGCTTATGCGGATGGGCACGTGGCGGTAGCGCCTTCCGGTCCGTATCATCTCGTGAGTGTGTAAGGAAGAGTGACGATGGCACAGGCGGCTGCCCACGCAAGGCGGCAGGCGGAGTGGATCACGGTTGCATGGCAAGGCATCTCCCTGCTCGTTCCCGAGGATTGGTATCCTGCGGCTCTGGGCACTGAGCGGGCATCGGGCTACCTGCGTGTTCAGAGCGCCGATGGCTACTCCGTGGAGGTGAAGTGGTTCCAGCCCCGGCACACCGTCGATCTCGAGCGCGAGGTAGCCAAGTATCGCAAGACGCTTGAGCGGGGGGCCCGCAAGCGTCGGCGCGAGTTTGAGTGGCGCGATAAGCCGAAGGTACCTGAGCGCGAGTCCCGGCCGGACAAGAGCAGGCGGTTTTTCGCTTGGCGGTCCGAAGGCCAGGCGCTCGGGGTGATCTGGTACTGCCGAACCTGCTCGCGCGTCATTCTTGCGCAGGTGGTTATGCCGCCGGACGAGGAGTCGTCGGTTCTCGCCTCGCGCATCCTCAACGCCATCGAGGATCATGGCGAAGAAGGCATGGAGCGGTGGGCCGTGTATGGGCTCGAGGTATCGGTCCCTGCAGGATGGTCGCTGGACAAGCATCAGCTCATGGCCGGCTACACGATGCTCCAGTTCCGAAGGCGAGATCGCGTTGTGCGCGCTGAGCGATGGGCGCTTGCCAGCGTCGCCTTGAAGGATGTGGCGCTGAGGGACTTCGTGCATCAGAAGTCGCGCAAGTTCTGGAAGGATTTCTCCATCGACGTGACGGAGGCGCCGTCCGGGCCGCACCCGGCGGAGCGCTTCAGCGGGCGTACCCGCAAAGTGTGGTTGCGCGGGGTCGCGGCGGTGCGACGTTTGCTGAGGCGGCCTGCGGCCGATTGGCTTACCGCGCAGGCATGGCACTGCGACACGGAGAATAAGATTTTCGCAATTCACGCCATCCATCCCAGGGGCGACCTGGAGGTGTTTGAGAAGGCGTTGGATTCGGTGACGTGCCATTGATTGCTTGTTGTTGCTCGCGGGGTCGGGCATCGATCCTGAGCGACGGGAGAGGATGAGCCTTTGGGGGCTCCCCCACCCTGTCCGTTGCCAGAATTACTGTAATTGACTATGGGCTTTTGGAGACGTAAGAAGCAGCCGCAGTTGACGCGGGAGCAGGTGCTTCATTCGCGGCCGTTGCGCAACTCACTGCTCGAGTGGACGGATACCGCGGATGGCAAGGTGATGATCACCATCCCCCGCCGTGAGGATTGGGTGGGCAAGATGGTGGCTCTCTTGTTTCACGTGCCCAAGACGCGGCAGTTGGTGTTGGATGATGAGGTGGGCTCTTCCGTGTGGCGGATTTGCGACGGCGAGCACACGATCAAGGATATTGTCGAGTTTCTTTGCAAGACGTATAAGCTGACGCGCAAGGAGGCGGAGGTTTCCGCGACGGAGTTCCTGCGCCAGCTCGGCCGGCGGCGCCTGATCGGCTTTGCCGTCCAGAAGAGCGACTAGGGTGAGCTACCTCACCCCAGTCCCTTCACGTGGCGCTCTGGCGGCCCCGCGGCGCCCGGTCTTCGCTTCGGGCATCGAGAGATCTAGCGCGATCCCTCGGGATCGCGCGCGATAGGGAGGTTGGACAAGTTGGCTAGCGAGCAACACGCCACTGGTATCAAACGGCAGATCGAGCTGCCATGGTCCAAAGCATTCCGAATGAGCCTCAACAGCATTCGGATTCGCTTTTGGCGCTCGATGATTACGGCAGCCGGCATCTTCCTCGGCATCGCGTTCCTACAGTCCGTGCTGACGACGTCGGCTATCCTGGAGGCCATTGGCGAGGGATACGATGATGCGCTGCGGCTGCGCCAGACGTGGCTCGTGGTGATGTCGCTCCTGGTATCCACCGTGGGTGTCGTCAACTCCATGCTGATGTCGGTGACAGAGCGCTACCGCGAGATCGGAACCATGAAGTGCCTCGGCGCACTCGACAAACTCGTGGTCAAGCTCTTCCTGATCGAGGCGGTCCTCACGGGCCTGGTGGCCTCGATACTCGGTTCTCTCATCGGAACCATGGCGATGCTTCTCGTGCACTGGATTCGATTTGGCTCCCGCTTTGGCGTGGCCTTCGCCGGAGCATGGCAGCACCTGCTGGCCAACCTCGCCATGGGCGTCACTATCGGGACGGTGCTGGCGCTCGTGGCCGCGTGGTATCCCGCCTGGCGCGCTGCCAAGATGCCCCCGGCCGCGGCACTCCGCACCGAGGTCTAGAGCCTTTTTCACGGCGACGCACGCGGGAACGTGCGCGGTCCCCCGCGGAGCCCTTTCCGGCTTAGAGCCAATGGACTTGCGTAAGCGCGCACAAGGAGTGGAAAACTATGGCATCGACAGCTTATGAGTATATCGTCCGCACCAAGGACTTGGTCAAGGAATACACCATGGGCGGCCAGACGCTGAGGGCGCTCAATGGCGTGTCTCTCGACATTCGGCGCGGCGAGTACATCTCGATCATGGGTCCATCGGGATCTGGCAAGTCCACCCTGTTCAACATGGTTGGCGGTCTGGACAAGCCATCCTCTGGCACCGTCTTCATCGACGAGGTCGACATGGCCCAGCTCGATGCCTTTGAGATGGCCTGGCTGCGTTGCCGCAAAATCGGCTACATCTTCCAGACGTTCAACCTGATCCCGGTTATGACCGCCCTGGAGAACGTCACCCTGCCGATGATCTTCGCCGGCACCCCCACCGATGAAGCCATCGAGAAGGGCATCAAGCTCCTCCAGACCGTCGGCCTCGGCGAGCGCATCCACCACAAGCCGACGGAGCTCTCCGGTGGTCAGCAGCAGCGCGTGGCAATCGCCCGCTCCTTTGCCAACGACCCCGCCATCATCCTCGCGGATGAGCCGACCGGCAACCTGGACCTGCGCACCGGCAAGGACATCATCGAGCTCCTCCGCCGCATGAATAAGGACTCCGGCGTCACCGTCATCTCGGCCACCCACGACCTAAAGATGATCGACGTCTCCGACCGCGTGGTGTGGATTCGTGACGGCAAGATCGATAAGATCGAGGCGCGCGCGGATATCGACCTGAAGGTCGGCACAATGGACGGCGAGTCCCACTGAGGCGCACACTCACTTACGCGTAAAGGCCGCGGGCTGAAGCCCCGCGGCCTTTCCCTTATCCGGCCTGCCGGCTATGCACGGGGCTTATCGTCCCCGGAATGTTTTCGGCCGCACATTCCCATCACGACGCGCGCATGCCCTTGATGCCGCTCAGCTCCCCTACCCCGGCGCCCGCCCAGGGAGAGCGAGCAGTTGATTACGGGATTCCGAGGCGCCTTGCGCGCATCGAGGAGCAACACGGTCTCCAGGCGCCATCCCGGGACGAGCCGCACGGTGGAGCATCAGTGGAGCTGGGGATGCCACCAGATGTTCGCGAAGCGTGTGAGCAGCACCTGGGGATCCGCCGTTGAAGGGTCCTCGCTCCACAGCCCCGGCTGCGCGCCCTCCGCTTCGGCGGCGATGACCACCTCCGGGCCGCGCCTGTCCGGGATGGGCGCCTTCACCAGCACTTCGAACCGCTTGAAACCGAGGCGTACCAGCCCCTGCCCCACCCCATAGGCGATCCGGATCCCCTCTTCCCGGAGCCTTGCCAGCTCAGAAGGACGCGGGATCCACGCCGTCACGAGCACCCGCTGCTCTACCGGCTCCCACAAGAGGCCCGCAATCCGGACCTCACTGGCGTGGGCCTTGAGCCACGGCTCCAGCTGCAACCGCGAAAAGGCGCGCGCCTCCCATTCGGTCATCTCAGGCGCGGGCACGCTGGCCGCGGGAGCAGTCGTGGTGGCATCGGTCGCCGCCGGTGCTTCAGCAGGCGGGGATGGATGCTCGGCAGGCGCGTTGGCCGGCGGCGGAGTCGCCTCACCCGTGGTCGACTGCGTCGATTTGCCAGGCGCAAGACCTGCGGCGGGCGCCGGGCTTCCAGGCGTTAGCCCTCCGGCGCCCCCTGGCAGGGCCACCGGGAAGCTCTCCGAGGGTGTCAACCGGGTCGTTCGTGGCGCATCCCGCAGGCTCATTACCAGCAAGACGAGCACAAAGGAGATGATAGCCACGGCGGCGAGCTGCACCGGTGGGGAGAGGCGGAGACCGAGCGTACCAAGCGCACTCGATGGCCTCTTCCTGGCAGCCACGGGCGCCTGGGCGCCCGCCGCGCGCTGGCGCGCCTGCTCCAACTTCTCGCGGTCGGCCTGGTTCTCTGGGTTCAGGTCAATCGCGAGCTGATAGCGCTGAGCAGCCTCGTTCCAGCGCTTCTGGCTCGCATAGATATCACCGAGGAGTGAGTGGGCGGAAGGATCCTCGGGGAAGAGGCGGATCGCCTCGATGCACTGTTGCTCCGCTGCCTCCCAATCGCCACGGATGCGGGACAAGTTGGCCATTGTCAGGAGCTGGTGTGCTCCCGTATCGGGCGCGTTGCCAGGCGCGTGCGCGCGCGCGCCTGTCTCCAGGCGCGCGCCACACTGCGTACAGAACGAGGCACCCTCCTGGGCCTCGCTACCACATGCCTTGCACTTCACCTCCGGCTCCAATCCCGGCCTCCGGCGCGGCCTCCCCGCACATTCTTTCGCCAGGGAGACGCCAGACTCCTCGCGGCGCGCGCCTTCGGGCCCTCGCGGGGCGAGGCACACCGCGGTGCCTCATGGGAAAGCTTGGCCCCGCATGCCGGGGGAAGAGGAGGTCCCGCTATGCGTCAGACTCGCCCGTCGCGGGCATCGGCCCCATGCCCGGCTCAGCCACTCGCGCTCCCAGCTCGCGGTCGAGCATCAACAGCGCCACGGCGTTGTCGCCAATCATCTTGAGCTGGTCAACGATTTCGCCGGCGCTCTTTTCCTCTTCCACCTGCTCGGTGATGAACCACTGGAGCATGATCTGCGCCGCGTAGTCGTTCTCCTTGGCAGCGAGGGCGTAGAGGTCGTTGATCATCGCGGTCACGCGCGCCTCATGCGCCGCCACTTCCTGGAAGAGCTCCAGGGGAGAGCCGAAACGGGCCGGCGGCTGGTCGATTGCCCTGATCTCGGCGCGGCCACCGCGTTCGTTGACGTAATCGAAGAGCTTCAGCGCGTGTCCCCACTCCTCCATGAACTGGATGCGCAGCCAGTGAGCCATGCCGGGAAGGTTCTCTGCCTCGCATTGCGCGGACATGGCCAGGTAGAGGTGCGCCGAGTAAACCTCGTTCTTAACCTGCTCGTTGATCGCCCCCTGAAGGGCCTCGCTCAATCCCATACTCCACTCTCCTCTCGCGCCCGTACCCCACACCGGCCGGGCGGCTTCGCATACGGCACGACTCAGCCGCGCCACACTGCGCCATCAAAGCGGCGTGCGCGACAGAACCGGAGGAGAAAGAACGCAGACCGCATCCTCACGCAGGGCGGCGACGAACGGTTCCGATTCCGCGCATGCGCCCCTCCCGTCGCGCATTCCCCAGACCGCCACCGCTCCTAGCGCCCAAGCACGCAGGGCCCCCCGCGTGAGTACTGCCATGTGTGGGAGCAGGCGCTTGTACAGCGAGCGGTTGTCCCACTTTACCACACCGAAACCAGGCCCGTCAAGCCACTTGCTCCGGGCCTGTGATCCGTGCTATAATAACCTATGGGACACTTACCGCGGCTCGTTCACACCCTTCCGGGGGAAGGCGCTGTGGGCATGCGTAGCGCGCCACTGCCAGGCTCTTCCCTTCCTCACGCCGTTTTCTTCGACATGGACGGCCTCCTGGTCGACTCCGAGCCCGTGCATGCCGCGGCCTATGTTGTCGCCTTCGAGCGAGCCGGTTTGGCGCTGCACCCGGATGAGTATCGCACGCATGTCACCCTGGGCGGGGGCTCCATCCGTGATCTGTACGCCGCCAAGGGCGGCTCCGCGGCGGGCTGGCCCGAGCTTTTTGAGTGCAAGTGCGAGCTGTTCGCGAAACAGGTGCGCGAGGAGATGGAGCTGCTCCCAGGCGTCTCAGAACTGTTGCAGGCTCTGGCCGATCGGGGCATCCCTTGCCTTCTGGCGACAGGTTCCGGGCGTGCCAACGCCACGGTCATCCTGGAGCGCTTCGGGCTCCGCCCCTATTTCGCGGCCGTCTTGAGCGGCGAGGATGTCTCCCGAGCCAAGCCCGATCCCGAGATATTTCTGAAAGCCGCGGCCCTGATTGGCGCGTCTCCCGCCCACTGTGTCTCACTTGAGGACTCCCCCAAGGGCGTGCGGGCCGCCACGGGCGCCGGCGTCCCTTGCATCGCCGTCCCAACCTCCTGGACGCGCACCGGGGACTTTACCGGGGCGGCGCTTATCGTCCATTCCCTCCAGCAAGTGACCCCACTCCTGCTGGAGGAGATCGTTCATAATCACCTTGCGAGGAGCTAGAAGATGACCGAGGAAAGGGAAGCAATAGCCGATGGCGTGCCCGCCCATGTGCTCTTTGAGGAAGGGCTAGGCCTGAGTTATGATGACTACATTCTCCTACCGGGGTACATTGATTTCCACGCCAGCCAGGTGTCGCTCGAGACGCGAGTAACCCGGCGTATCACCATCAAGCGCCCCATTGTCAGCGCCCCGATGGATACCGTCACCGAGACCGAGATGGCGATCGGGCTCGCGCTCCAGGGTGGCCTCGGAATCATCCACTACAACAACACCCCCGAGGAGCAAGCCGCCATGGTCCGGCGCGTGAAGCGCTTCGAAAACGGCTTCATCTCGGACCCGGTGGTGCTCGGACCCAGGCACACCATCGCCGATGTCGACCATATCAAGCAGACGCACGGGTTCTCCGGCATCCCGATCACCGAGGACGGCACGCTCAACTCCCGGCTGGTCGGAATCGTCACCAACCGAGACATTGACTTCGAGAAGGATCGCTCTCGGCCACTCGCCGAGGTGATGACCACCGACCTCGTGACGGCACCCGTCGGCGTCACCCTCAGCGAAGCAAATAAGATCCTGAAGGAGAGCAAAAAGGGGAAGCTGCCCGTTGTCGATAGCGAGCGCCGCCTGGTCGCCCTCGTCTCGCGAAACGACCTCATCAAGAACAAGGAGTTTCCCGAGGCCTCGAAGGACCCGCGCAAGCAGCTCCTGGTCGGCGCCGCGGTCTCTACTCGCGAAGAGGATCGTCGCCGCATCGACCTGGTGATCGAAGCCGGCGCGGATGTGCTGGTGATCGACGCGGCCCAGGGCTACTCCCGGTTCGAGCTCGATACCCTGCGCTACATCAAAGAGACCGCGCCCCATGTGGACGTGGTGGCCGGCAATGTGGTCTCGGTGACGCAAGCCGAGGCCATGATCCGCGCGGGCGCAGATGCGCTCCGGATCGGAATGGGCCCTGGCTCCATCTGCATCACGCAGAACATGATGGCGGTTGGCCGAGCACAAGCTTCGGCCGTCTCCCGCTGCGCGCACTACGCCCGCCAGTTTGATGTGCCCGTCATCGCCGATGGCGGCATCCGGGGCATCGGCCACATTCTCAAGGCGCTTGCCATTGGCGCGAGCACGGTCATGCTCGGGTCGCTCCTGGCCGGCACCGCGGAATCCCCGGGCGAATACCTCTACGAGAACGGCATCCGCGTGAAGCAGTACCGGGGCATGGCCTCGCTGGAGGCGATGAACGCGGGCGGCGGCAAGCGCTATCTTAACGAGAATGACGGCGTTCAGGTGCCCCAGGGGGTCGCTGGCACCGTCGTGGACAAGGGCTCGCTGCAGGACTACGTGCCCTATCTTCATAAGGGGATCAGCCAGGGCTTCCAGGATATGGGCGTCCGCTCCATCCCCGAGCTCCATGAGGCGCTCTACTCCGGACGCCTCCGGTTCGAACGGCGCACGCCCGCTGCCCAGGAGGAAGGCAGCGTCCACTCGCTCGTCTCCTACCGCGAGCCACGCTGGGGCATTCGCTAACTCGAACGCGCGGCTGAATGGGCTGCACACACCTCTGCCGCCCGTTCAGTCGCGCGTCTTCCAAAGCCGCCGCGCCGCCGGTCTATTCTATATCGTCCGATAGCCCCGGGAGTTGGAGACCGTATCGGCGCAGCCATGCGCGCAGCGGATGGCGCTCGAGAGACGCGTACTCCACCATGATCTCTACCGCGCCCTCTATCGAGTCGTTCTGCTTTCCGGTTGGGCACGGCAGCCACGGCGCATACCCGAAGAGGCGGCAGATGAGGGGCCGGACCGGATAGATGGCACACCGGTCCGTGTCGCGGTCCAGGAAGGGGCAGAGCGCGACCACCGCTCCCTCCCCCCAATGCAGCACCTTGTCCTGGCCGAGAACTCGCGCCCGCTCCGGGGCGGGCATCGCCATGGCAGCGCGTACCAGGCGGGCAAACTCCGGGTAGCTCAGGTCAATGCCATCCACGCAGCGCATGGCGCAGCGCGTGCAGCCGTCGCAGGCACGCATATCGCGATCCCGAACCGCTGCTTCCAGACGAGCATACGTCTCTGCTTCCCCCGCTGGCCGGTCTCCGGCACCATTCCACCATCTGTCTGGCATCGAATAGCCACTCCCAAAGAGCGTGTTGGCCGTTCAGAAAGCGAATCCTGCCCCGCGCCCGGCTATTCTACCATATGCAACAGCGGAACGATACCCGCCTGCATCGGCAGGGTGGTTACCTGCGACGCGCTGTGCCCGAGGTAGACGTTGATCTCGCTGCGGATCCCAAACTCACCCTGGAGATAGATGCCCGGTTCGACGGTGAATCCGGTGCCGGGGAGAAGCGTGCGCTCGTCGTGCGTCTCCAGGTTGTCGAGATTTGCGCCGCTTCCGTGGTTCTCCACCCCGATGCTGTGCCCGGTGCGGTGAGGGAAGAAGTCGCCATATCCCGCGTCGCGAATGACGCTGCGCGCTACGTCATCCACCTCGTAGCCGCGCAGAACCCGCCCCTCGCGAATCGCATCCTCGATGAAGAGAACCGCGCGGTCGCGCGCCAGGCGCACGATGGAGAAGATCTCCTGGTGACGCTCCGGCACCGTGGTCCCCGCGAAGGCAACCCAGGTGATATCGGCGTAGATCGCTTCGGGCAGGTCACGCTTTGCCCACAAGTCGAGGAGCACGAAGTCGCCCGGCCGGATCTCGCGGTGGGAGTGCGCGCTCGGCATGTAGTGGGGATCGGCGCTATTCTCGTTCACCGCCACAATCGGAGGAGAGTCGCTCTTCAGCTCCAAGAGATCGAATTGATCCATCAGGTAGCGCTGGACATCGTACTCCGTGATGCGCCGGCCTTCCTGCAACGCCTGCCCCAGGTAGGTGAATGCATCATCCTTGGCCTCCATGAGCAGGCGCGCGGCGTCTCGATGCAGGCTCAAGCCCTGGTCCGACCAACGCGCTTCCGCGATCTGCACCAGTTCGGCCGAGGAGACGATCTCCACCCCGCATGCGCGCACCATCTCCAGCGTGCCCGCATCCACCCGCGACACGCTGGGGAGCTCCCCGCACGGGGAATACTCCATGGCCACTCTGTGGCAATCCTTCAGGATCTCTCCAAGAAGGCGCCGCAGATCCTGCCACGAGACGTAGGTCCGAACGCGCCCCTCGAACTCCTTGAACTGCCCCGCCTCGATCTGATGGACCAGGGCAACGGCCTCGCCGGCCCTCGGAACCCACCAGAACCAGCGGCGCGAGAGCATCAACCCGCGCCCACCGAGCAGGCGACGCGCGATAGGATTGCAGCCCTGATAGTCGTAAAGCAGCCAGCCATCCAAACCGGCGCGCTCAATGTGGGGCTGAATGCTGTTCTCCTTCATGGCTCCTCCTGAAGCACTCCATCAGAGCCATTGTACCCGGTTCGGCGCCGGTTGAAAAAGGGAGACGGCAGGGGTTCCTCACCGGGCGCCCATCCACGCGGCCGCTTCGCGCGGGCTTCACGGGGAAGAGCGCCACGCAGGCACCCTTCCCCACAATCCCAGGCAGAGGATCACGTCCACGGCGGGGCATCAAAGCGGACGACGGCCTGCGTACGGTTGCTCTCGTAACATGCCAGTGCCAGCGCCAGAGCCCTGCGGCCCTCTGCGCCCGGCAGCGGTGAGGGACCTCCCTCGCGCACCGCGGCGGCGAACTCGCGCAGCTCGTTGGCGAACCCATCCTCCTGGAACTCGATCACCTCGGGCTCCGTCTGGCGGTGAATCGTGATCCGCCGCGCGTTCACCGAAACGGTCACGTCCTGGCAGTGGAGGACCGTCTCATTCCGCCCTTGCGTCGCAAGGCCGTCCGTCTGAAACTGGATGAGGGCTCCACCATCCAGCCCGAGGGTCGCCGCGCCGGTCTCGTCGGCCCAGTTGCCGCACCGGTCGCGAATCGCCGCGTGTACCCATTGCGGAGTGCTCCCCGCGAGCCAAACGGCGCGGTCCAGGTTGTGGATCCCCATCTGGAGGAACATGCCGCCGCCGCATGTCTCGGCGCGCTTCAGCCACGGGCGCGTGTACCAGTCAGGCCGGATGCGATAGTTGCAGTACTCCGAAATGAGGCCCAGCGCTCCGAACTCCCCCGCCCGCAAGCGCTCGAACGCTGCGCGATAGGACGAGCGGAAGCGACTGGTCATCCCCACCATCAGGAGGGCGCCAGTGCGCTCCGCGGTGGCGATCATGCGGTCGCAATCCTCCAGTGTTGTCGCCATCGGCTTCTCGACGAGCACTGCCTTGCCCGCTTCGAGGGCCGGGATGGTCGCCTGCGCATGCAGGTAGTTCGGCAGGAGCACGACGACGGCATCCACGCCGGGATCCGCCAGCAGCTCCTCGAGGCTTCCATAGACGGAAGCGCCGGTGCCGTCGGTCACAGTGCGCGCCCTTTCGACATCGAGGTCGCAGACGGCCGCCAGGCGCCAGTCGTTCGCGCACGGGCCCTTCAATGCACGAAGATAAGTCTCGGCGATCACGCCGCAGCCGACGATGCCGAGGCCGGGAAGCTGTGCCATCATGGGTGAACCCCTCTCGCTGAGTGGTCAAAGGGAGCGTCTAGCCGGCCACTCCCCTGCCCTCTCTTCCCCACCGGCAGCGCATCTCCTGCCAGGAACGTCCGGATCCCAGGCAACGGATAGCTGGCACGCACGCTGACGATGTGACAGGCCAAGGGGAAAGGTGGAACGCCGGCGAAAAGAGAGGTGTCCCAAGCAGAAGGGCGTGCGCGTCTTCGCCCGGTTCTTGGGGGCAGGATGGCCGGGCGAGATCCGCTTCGCGGGTGGCGCGGTAGCCTCATCGAGCCGGCATCGCGCGCCCGTGGGATCTGCTTCCATGCGCCCCACCGGGGAGCCCCCACGCAGTGGAGAACGATCCGAATGCTTCAGTATGCGCTGAAAGAACTGATCCGGCGGCGTTCACGGAGTCTGCTGCTCCTCTTTGGCCTGATCGTGTGTACTGCCCTGCTCGCGGCCTCTCTCTCCATCTCACAGGCGATGCGCAATGCGGCGCGCCAGCCCTTCCAATCAGCCAATGCCGATCTGGTGGTTCAGAAGGAGCTGGCGACGTGCCCCTTCGCTCTGGTAAAACACGCCGGGAAGCTGGGGGGAATCCCCTGGACGGCGGTCGAGGAGATCCGCAAGCTGCCGGGGGTGGAGCTGGCTACGGGCGTCCTGGAGCTTTGGGCAACGAGCGGCCCGGAAGAGACAGACCGCGCCGTGGTGACCGGTCTCGTGCCGGAGGATCAGCACCGGATCGGGCCCGTCAAGCGGGGAGAGGATTGCTGCCAGCTGGTCGACCACGAGATCGGCGGGCGATATCTGAAAGAGGACGACGATCATGCCTGTCTCGTCGAGAAACCGTATGCCGAAAAGCACGGATTGGGGCTAGGCGGGCAGGTGACCCTGGGCGGCGAGCCGTTCACCGTCGTCGGCACGTTGGAGGCCGCGCCGGGAGCGCGCATCTCGGCAGGCGAGGTCTACATCCCCCTGGCAAAGGCGCAGGATTTGCTGGGCGAGGAGACGGTCAACGCCATCATGATTCGTGCGAAAGATCAGGAGGCGGCCAAAGCGATCGCGCAAGAGCTTCCGCGGATCATCCCCGTGGACACCGCCCAGGGCGAGAAGCTGGTGGTGACGAGTGACGCGAATGTGATGAGCAACGTCGCGGGGGTGGCCATCCTGGCGCAGAGTGCGACCACCTGGATGGCGGCACTCGTGGTGGGCGTCGTCTTCCTGCTGGTGGTGAAGTCATCTCTCGCGTCGGTGGGCGAGCGGGTGCGCGAGATCGGCACGATGAAGGCCGTTGGCTGGCGTGATGCGCATGTGGCCCGGCTGCTCGCCCTGGAATCGGCGCTTGTCGGGATCATCGGGGGCGGCGTGGGCACGGCCACCGGCTGGGGTGCCGCGTGGCTCTACGCATCCCACACCCGGGTTCAGCTGCCGTCGCTGCTGAACAGCTACCCCGCATGCGCGAAAACGCCTCCCCCGGTGGATATGCAGTTCTCCCTGGAGGGGTCGGGCCCCCTGGTCATCGGCGCCTTCCTGGTGGCGCTCGCCATCGGCATTTTCTCGGGCTATCTGGCCGCCCGGCGGGCAAGCAAGCTCCCACCGGCCGAGGCCCTCCGTCGCGTATGAGCACCTGATCATGGAGACCCACATTCAACTGAAGAGAGTGACGCGGCTCTTCCAGAAGCCTGGCGAGACGATCCGCGCCCTGGATGGCGTTGACCTGGCGATCCCCCGTGGAAGCTGGAGCGTCATCGTCGGTGTTTCTGGCTCCGGCAAGAGCACCCTGCTCAGCCTGGTCGGAGGCCTGGACCGCGCCACAGAAGGCGAGGTACTGGTGGACGGGCGCGATCTGAGCCTTCTCAGCTCGGACGAGCTGGCCGAGTACCGGCGCACCCAGGTCGGTTTCGTCTTCCAGTCGTTCAGCCTCATCCCCACCTTCACGGCGCTCGAGAATGTCTGCCTGCCCTTCATTCCGTACAAGAGCGCCCGCCGCGAGGCGGAGCAGAAGGCGTGGGAGATGCTGGAGAAGGTGGGAATGGCGAGCCGCGCCAACCACCTGCCGGGCGAGATGAGCGGGGGCGAGCAGCAGCGTGTTGCCATTGCCCGCGCGTTAGTGAACGACCCGGCGCTCCTCCTGGCGGATGAGCCGACGGGGGAGCTGGACAGGGCGACTGGCGAGAAGGTGCTGGATCTCCTGCGCCACCTGCACGAGGAGCGGGGCGTGACGATTCTGATGACGAGCCACGACCCAAGCATCGCCGAACAGGCGCCGCGACTGATCCATCTGGAAGATGGGCGCGTCACCGCCTGCGTGACGCGGTGAGAGAAGGAGAGAGGAATGCTGCGGAAAGCGATACGCCGTGGGATCCCTGGCATCGTGGGCTTGCTGCTCCTCGGAGCTATCGTCTCGGCCAATGCGGCGCCCAAGATGCGCATTGTCGCCTACATCAACGTGACGAGCGGCTGCCAGGAGGAAACGGTCAAGCGGCTGAAGGCCTTCCAGGCGAAGCACAGCAAGGATGTCCACCTGGAGATCATCGATTTCGGCAGCGAGGAAGGCTTCGCGCGCTGGCGCGCCGACGGCTTCCACTGCCAGGAGATTCTGATCAACGGCAGCGACCAGTTCCGAATCGGCAGTGGGCCCACGGCGCGTGTCGTCGCCTTTCGGATGCCCGAGGGCGTGCGCTGGACCTTCGCCGATCTGGATGCCGTGCTCGCGCAAGAGCTGAAGGCTCCTGGTAGCTCGGCGATCACCGATGAGGAGGCACGGAAGCTGGCGCAGCGCGTGCCGATCTCCTCCCGGCAGGGAAAGTGGAAGGGCCAGTCGGTCGGCGAAGTCGTCGTCGGCGCTCAGGTTGTCTTTCGCTACCGCAGCACGCTCGATGGGAAGTCTCCCCTGAAGCGTGCCCAGGAGTCCGCCGCGATGCTCAAGCGTCTCTATGCCGACGGGCTTTCTTCAGAGGAGATTCGAGTCCGGCGGGGTAACGTGGGTAACGCGCCCGTGGGAGTGATTCTCGCGCGCGGCGAGTCTATCGCGCAGGTTACGAAACCAGAGGCGGATCTCATGAAGCGCCCCCCCGCGGCGGCGGCACAGAACTGGGCACTCAACCTGCGCGAGGCGCTCCGTACCCTCGGACGCTGACGGCCGGGCGCCTCGCGCTCACGCAGCGAAGATCTCCTCCTCGCTGGTCAGATAGGCGTGGATCTTCCGTAGCGCTGCTTTGTGGATCTGGCACACGCGTGCCTCCGTCCGATCGATGATGCGGCCAATCTCCTTGAGCGTCAGGTCCTCATAGTAGTAGAGGGTGATCACCAAGCGCTCATCCGGGCCCAGCCGGTCGATCGCACGCGCGAGGGCCTCCTTGCGCGTCAGGGCATCGATGCTGTCGGCAGGGTTGGGACTGCCGGGATGGGGCACGATATCCAGGAGGGTCACGGCATCATCATCGCCGGTCGCCCTCGGATCATCGAGCGAGAGCATACCGCCCAGCTGGACCTCCGCCAGGACCCCTTGCACGCGCTCCGTATCCATGTTCATCGCCTCCGCAATCTCCTCGGGCATCGCATCCCGCCCCAGGGAGGCGGTCAGCTGGGCACGCACGCTCTCCACCCGATTGGCGGCCCGACGAGTGACGCGAGGAACCCAATCCATCTCCCGGATTCCATCAATCACGGCGCCCCGGATGCGCGTGCGCGCATACGCCTCGAACTGCTCATACCGCTCGTAGTCGCACTTCTCGATGGCGTCGATCAAGCCGATGATGGCATGCGTGAGGAGGTCATCATGATCCATGTACGACATGGGGCTGATGTTCATCCGGTCAACGATGTGCTTTACCAGCGGCGTGTAGGCGAGGATGAGCGCCTCACGGGCTTCGGCGTCCCCGTGGAGCTTGAACCTTCGCCATAGCTCGCCGTAGTCTTTGCGCATCTCCCCCTCCAAAGCCTCGCGGCCTCCCAAAGAGCCGCCAGGTAGCCATCACCCGAGCGTTCCCGAGGTGAGAGACCTCACTCCGGGCACCCTCTCGGATGCTACTCGCCATCCTGCACGCCCTCTTCGCTGGGTTCCTCCGAACACTCTTCCGAGCACTCCTCAGGTAGGCAGTCCAGATCAAACGCCGCCGCGAGCCCCCGGTTGAGTCCCCACACCGCCAGAAAGGCGATTGCCGCCTTGGCACTCGCCACCAAAGGATCCTCGCCGTTCAGAAGCGGCGGCAGGCTGACTGCCAGCAACGCCACCACGCTCAGGACGACGCCCAGTAGCCTCCAGGCGTAGCTGATCGGATCCTCGTGTTCTTCCGTTGGGCCGTTCACAGCAGTCCCCTCTTCCTCAGTTCAATCTGCCGGTTGTAGATGTGGCGGCAGATGCGGTTTCGATCGCGTTCGCTCACTTGCACGAATTCGATCCCAAGCTCCGCAATGGGAGTCGTCTCCGTGCCCGCCTCGCGCGCGCGCACCACCGTGCCGACTGCGCGCACCGGCTCGCCGCCATCAGGAAGCTCGATCTCTATGATCAGGCGCCGCCCCATGAGATCGGAAATGGTATCCGGGTGGAGCCACTGCGCCTGCAACCCGCCACCACCCAGATCGCGCGTCCGGGCCTCACAGCGTATCTCCGGCCGGCCTTCGGCCGCCGGAAAGATGAGGAGCACGGGCATGCGAATCGGCACGCGCACATACTCCCTCCGCTGCTGGCGCTCATAGCTGCGCGGCCAGGCAAGAGCTATCACAGGCACCTTCTCCGCGCGCCTGCCACGCACATAGGCTTCAAACCAAATCTGGCCGGCCTCATTATCAGAGCGGACCTCCACTCTGTCGCCGGCGCGGATGGGCACCTCTCCTCGTTCATCCAAAGGCGCCGCCACAGTAAACTCATCCGGGTCCGTAGCCTCCACACGCGTGGTATAATCCTGGCCGCCGAAAGTGATGACGATGCGGCGGTTGGGGGCAATGGCCCGGCTCAGTGTTGCATCGCGAACCATCAATCCTCCTCCGGGCAGATCGCAGCCGCCAGCTTGTCGACGGCCGCCGGTGCGATCTTCTCCGGCACATCCTGCCCATAACTGACATAGGAGACCGGCCGGCCTGAACGGATAGCCGTCTCCACCATCGCGCCGTGGACCACCGCCTCATCCAACTTCGTGAAGAGGAGGTGTGTCGGCTTCAGGCGCGAGAAACGCTCCAGTGCGTTCAACATCGTACGGCGGTCGGTAGGTGCCGCCAGGACCAGATGGACCTGGTCGGGCGCCATTGCGGAAAGGAGCATCCGCAACTGCCCGAGCTGCATCTCGTCGTTCGGGCCATGCCCGATCGTATCGACGAAGATCAGCTCCTTGTTGGCGTGCCGTTCGAGCGCAGTGCGCACATCCTCCAGGCTGACCACCACCTCGAGCGGCACATCCAACATCTGGGCGTAGGTGCGGATCTGTTCGACCGCCGCCACACGATAGGTATCCAGCGTCACCAGTGCCACCGCACGGCGATCCAGAATTGCATGCCGGGCGGCCAGCTTGGCGACCGTGGTTGTCTTCCCCACTCCGGTGGGTCCAACAAAAGCCACTACCAACGGCCCATCGCCAGAGGCACCGGGAAGGGCGGAATCTCGCGCTTCCTTGGGTGGCCTGCCCGCCGCCAGCAGGTCGGACACTCCCATCACGTCGATCCGCTCCGCGATGGCCGCGCGCACCCCCTCCCAGGTGACCTCGCCGGTTTCGCCTCGAGCGGCACCCACCAGGTCCCGGGCCAGCTCTTCGGAAAGGCCGCGATCCGTCAGCTGCGTGACGATCGCTTCGGCCGCGTCATCCTTGGGGGCCGTCCAGGACATCAAGCGACCGAGGGCATTGCGGATCTCGCGGATCTCCTGCTGCAGGTCGGTCACCTCCGCCGTGGAGCGCCGACGAAGACCGGCGCTTGCATGGGGCGTAGCGCTGTGGCGGCCGTTGGAGCTCTCCGGGGCGACCGCGCCGACCGGCGCCGCCGTCGCCCTCTCCTGCTCCCGGGCCTCATGTGCTGCCGCAATCACTCTCTCGGCGGTGGTGGCATCCGCGGGAGGAGCAGACCGCCGCGGGCTCGGAGCACCGGCCGCGGCCACGACCTCCACATACTCCTTGCCAAACCACCGAAGCCACGGCGACACCAGGCGCGTGCTGATGATGACGGCATCGGGCCCCAGCTCTGCCCGGATCCGCTGCCAGGCCTCTTGCTTTGTACGGGCCTTATAGCGAACGATCCTCATTGCTCAATCCTCACCACGCCCCGAGATTGCACCTGAGCCTCGGGGACAAGCTCCGCATACGAGAGTACCACAAGGTTCGGGACGAAGCGCTCGGCCAGCACGAAGAGATGCGGCCGGATGCGCGGCGAGCACAGGACGACTGGATGATGCCCCAGCGTCGCCAGCTTCTCAACTTCCGCCTGAAGCTGCTGGACCAGCTTGTCTGTCTCGGAGGAATCAAGCAGCAGGTGGCTGCCCTGCTCCGAGGTGCGGATGCGATCGGTGAGAAACTGCTCCGTTCGCGGGTCCAGCATCACCACGTGGATCTTGCCATCAGCCGCCTGGTAAGTCTGGCAGAGCCACCGAGCCAGCGCCCGGCGCGCTTCCTCGGTGAGCAGGTCAATGCTCTTGGTAAACCGGGCAGCATCGCCCAGCGCTTCCAGGATCGGAACCAGGTCGCGGATGCTCACGCGCTCGTGAAGCAGACGCTGCAACACGCGCTGGACATCCGCCAGCGAGAGGAGATCGGGCACCAGGCCCTGAACGGCGGCCGGCTCCCGCTCGCGCACGCCATCGAGGAGCTCCTGCACAGTCTGCCGGCTGAGGAGCTCATCGGCGTGCCGCCGGATGATCTCGGTGAGGTGCGTGATCAGAACGGTGAGCGGGTCCACAACCGTGTAGCCAGCCAACTCTGCGGCCTGCCGCGTTTGCTCATCCACCCAGAGCGCCGGCAGCCCAAACGCGGGCTCCTTCGCCTGAATTCCCTGGACCGGGCTGGCTACGCCCCCAGGATCCATCGCGAGGTAATGCTTGGGGTAAAGCTCCGAGCGGCCGATCTCGATCCCGCGTAGCTTGATGCTGTAGGTGTTGTGCCGGAGCTGCGCGTTGTCGCGCACGCGTACAGGCGGCACGATCAGGCCGAGTTCCTGCGCTAGCTGGCGGCGCATCAGGCCTACCCGGCTGAGCAGGTGGCCGCCTTGCTGTGGATCCGCCAGGCGGATCAACCCGTAGCCGATCTCCACCTCGACCGGGTCCACATGCAGCACGCGCTCGATCTCTTCGGGGGCCTCGCTGCTCGGCGCGGTCTCCACGGGCGCGGACGCTCCAGGCGCCTCTCCTGGCCTCTCGGCCGGCGCCTCGCACGTCTCGGTGCCCAATGCCCTTCCGATGATAAAGAGCGCCACGGAAATCACGAGGAACGGGATCTTCGGCAACCCCGGAACCAGCGCCAGCGCCAGCATCATCGCCGACGCGATCATCACAGCCCGAGGCTGTGAGAGCGTCTGGCTGACCACCTCTTGCCCCAGGCGAGACTCGGAAGCAGCCCGCGTGACGATCACGCCGGTCGCGGTTGATAGCAGGAGGGCCGGTATCTGGCAGACCAGCCCATCACCCACCGTGAGGAGGGTGAAGGTGCGCAGCGCCTGGAGCAAGTCCATCTTCATCTGGAACATCCCGACAGCGAACCCGCCCAGGGTGTTGACCAGGATCATGACGATCGCCGCGATTGCATCACCACGCACGAACTTACTCGCGCCATCCATGGCGCCATAGAAATCGGCCTCTTGCTGGATCTTGGCACGGCGCGCTCGCGCCCCATCCTCGGAGATGAGGCCGGCGTTCAGATCGGCATCGATGGCCATCTGCTTGCCCGGCATGGCATCCAGGGTGAAGCGCGCGGCCACTTCTGCCACACGCCCCGCGCCCTGGGTGATCACCACGAACTGGATCACCACGAGGAGCAGGAAGATGACCAGACCAACGATGTAGTTTCCACCGACGACATACTCCCCGAAGGAGGCGATCACTTCGCCGGCATAGCCCCGGAGGAGGATCAGACGCGTAGACGAGATGTTCAGCGCCAGGCGGAAGAGCGTTGCCAGCAGTATCAACGTCGGAAAGGATGCGAACTCCAGGGGCTCCATCGAGTAGAGGCACACCAGGAGGATCATCAGCGATCCGGCGATATTGATGGTGAGCAGGATGTCGAGCACCATCGGTGGCAATGGGATGATCATCATCGCCACGACCACCACGGACATGACCGCCACGGCCATGTCGCTATGGCGCAGCAGGCCACCAAAGGCCACCTGCCTCACCCCCGCGGCTCCCTGTTTCTCCATCGCTATCGCCATCTAGAACTTCCTTCCGTAGGTGCGGTAGATGAACGCCAGCACCTCGGCTACCGCGCGGAACAGCGTCTCTGGAATGGTATGGCCGACCTTCACCATTCGGTAGAGGGCTCGTGCCAGGGGCGGATTGCGCACGATCGGCACATGGTGCCTCCGGGCAATGGTGCGGATCTTCTCCGCTAGGAGCAGCCGTCCCTTCGCCACCACAACGGGCGCGGCATGCTTCTCCGGATCATAGCGCAGGGCGACGGCCAGATGCGTGGGGTTGGTGATCACGACATCGGCGGCAGCGACATCTTGCACCATCCGCCGGCGTGCCATCTCGCGCTGAATCTGCCGCACGCGCGCCTTGAGCTGCGGATCACCCTCCTGCTCGCGGTACTCCTCCTTCACCTGCTGCTTGGTCATCCGCAGGCTGCGGTTATACTCGAACCGCTGGTAGAAGTAATCAATCGCGCCAATCGCCAGAAGAGCCACGCAGACGCGCGTTGCCAGGCCACGGCAGAGATCCGCGAAGGCAGCGACGCCCACGCTTACTGGCAGGCCGGCCAGTTCCATGAAGGCCAGGCGCTGCCGATACGTCCAGTGGGCGATGATCCCTCCCAGGATAAGGCACTTGACTATCCCCTTGAGCAGCTCGACGGCGGTGCGCATCGTCACCAGCCGCTTGATTCCCTCCAGTGGATTGATGCGGTTGAGATCAAACCGCACAGCCTGCGAGCTGACGAGGAAGCCGACCTGGGCCAGCTGGGTCGCCAGGGCTGCGAGAGCGGTCGCCGCGCAGATCGGCGCGAGGGCAACCGCGCCCTGGCGCACGATGGGCGCCATCCATAGGAAGATAGAGTTGAAAACCTTGTCGGGCCGGTGAAGATCGGCATAGGCCAGGCGGAACGCGCTTTCCAGCGTCTGCCGGAAGAAGCCCTGCGAAGCGATCAACACCGCGAAGCCAGTCGTGAGAGCGATACCAGCCGTGAGGTCGTGGCTGCGCGCCACCTGACCGCGTTTGCGCGCTTCCTGGCGATGTTTGGGTGTTGCAGCCTCAGTTCGTTCACCGGCCATAACCCACCCCCAGGGTTGACGTCGAGATGCGCAGGAAGAGCGCGAGTTGCTCGCGCGCTTCTGCGAAGAGGTGCGCCATCAGATAGCCGAACAGCGGGAGCGCAGCTGCTAGTGCCAACAGGGCAACCACTGCCTTGACCGATAGTGATTGAATCAGCAGGTTGAGCTGGGGTGCCGCCCTGCCCAGAATCCCGAGTCCGAGATCCGCGATGAGCAAGATCGAGAGCACCGGGGCGGCCACCTGCATGCCAATCAGCCCCATCCGGATGAAGAGCTCCACAAACCCGGAGGTCATCGCGCTGGTGTATGAGAAAGTCCCGAGCGGAATCATCTGGAAGCTATTTGCCAGCCCCTCTAGGACAACGTGATGGCCATCGAGCACCAGGAACAGCACCAGGGCCAGGAGGTACTGCAGGTAGCTCAGCGGGGAGATGGTGGATCGGAAAGTGGGGTCGACCCATCCGCCCATGCCCAGGCCCACCTGCAGGTCGATTAGCTCTGCGGCGTACTGCAACGCGAGGAAGAGCAGCATCGGGATGAAGCCAAGCGCCAACCCAAGGAGCGCCTCCCTCAAAATGGCCGCGGCGAAGGGAAGCACCGCCGATGGGAAGGGCGCCGTCTGCGGCACCGCCAGCGGCGAGAGCACCACGGTGAACGCCAGCGCCATCAAGATGCGAACCTGGGCCGGCACCTGGTAGTTCCCGAAGATCGGCGCCGTGACGAAGAGACCGGAGACACGCACCAACACCAGGAGCCAGACCACGATGTGCGCCGCGATGTAATCGATGACCGCCATTCTACTTCGCCAATCCCGGCATCTGCGTGAAGACACGAATGGTGAAATCGATCGCCATGCGCAGCATCCACGATCCGAAGAGCGCCAGGGCCACGAAGACCGCGATGATGCGCGGCACGACCTGCAGCGTGCTCTCCTGAATCTGCGTCGCTGCCTGCACGACGCTGATAGCGAGCCCGACCATCATCGAGAGCCCAACCGCCGGCAGCATCAACTGCACCGCCAGAGTGAGCGCGCCTCGCGCCAGTTCGAGAACGGCTTCCTGCGACAACATCCGACCGCTCCTTACCGAAAGCTGAGCATCAACGACTGGATGACCAGGTTCCACCCATCCACCATCACGAAGAGCAACACTTTGAAGGGCAACGAGATCATCACCGGCGGAAGCATCATCATGCCCATCGACAGGAGGATTACGGCGACCACAATGTCGATCACCAGGAAAGGCACGTAGATCATGAAGCCCATCTGAAACGCCGTCTTTAGCTCGCTGATGAGGAAAGCGGGCACCAGCACGTAGGTAGGTACATCAGCTCGTGTTCGCGGCTGCTCCACACCTCCCAGGCGCAGGAAGAGCGCTAGGTCCTTGGGCCGGGTCTGCGAGAAGAGGAAAGCGCGCACTGGGCCTTCACCACGCCTCACCGCCTCATCAAGCGTGATCTGATGCGCCAGGTAAGGCTGAAGCGCCTGGCTGTTGATCTCCTTCCATACCGGCTGCATCAAGAAAAAGGTGAGAAAGAGCGCCAGTCCGATGAGCACCTGATTCGGCGGTACCTGCTGCACGCCGAGCGCGCTGCGCGTGAAAGCCAGCACAATCACGACGCGCACGAAAGAAGTGAGCGTCAGCAGGATCGCAGGCGCAAGGGAAAGGACCGTGAGCAGCAGGATGATCTGGAGCGTGGCGGCCACGTCGCGTGGGCCCTGGGCCCCACCAATGCTCACGTTCACGCGCGGAATCTCCTGGGCGAAGGCGATGCCTGGCAGAAGCAGGCCCGCGCCAAGGAGCACCAGAGTTCTGCTCAGGATCCGGGCCATCGCTCCTGCTCCCCTTCTCTCGCGCGCTCGGCGAGCCTCTGTAGCCCCGCAGCACTCCGGTTGAGCGTGAAGAGGCGGCGGCGCACCTCCTCGCGAAGCTCCTCATCCGTGTACGTCTCCGGCCCCGGCACCCGCACCTCCGGGGTCGCCTCCGGCGCCGCCACCGGCTTTCGCTCTGGCGCGGGCTGGCTCGCCTCCTGCTTTTCCAGGAGCGCGCCTAACTGAGCCCGGAAGCTCTCCGCTCCCTGGCCACTCGTGTCCAGTTCCCCCTCGACCTCCTCCTCGGGCGCCACCGCCCCCGTGAGGTCGGCCAGGAGGGAGATTTGCTGCGGCGTGCAGCCGATCAGAAGGCGGTGCCCCTCCACGTCCAACAGGTGGATAGTCCGCCCGGCCCCGAGCACGATGGTGCGCCGGATCCCCACATCGGCATCCGAGTCCGTCGCTGCGGCCCCCGGCATAAACCGCTTGAGAAGAGAGAGGCAGACGTAAGCGAGCGCGAGCACCACGCCCAGCTTCAAAGCCACGCCAAAGAGCCACCCGACCAGGCGCAAGCCGCCCCCCTTCTCAGGGCTGGCCGAAGCCTCGGTGAGGTCAAGAGGGATCTCATCCTCTGGCCGGCCCGTCAGCGGCGAAGCGGGCAGACGCCCCTGCACCGGGCTTGAACCCTGTTGCGCCGCCTGAACGTTCGCCGCAGGCGAAGCCGCCTGCTGGCCACGCCCGTCCGAAGGCCGGAAGGCGCCACCGATGTAAGCGAGCACCAGGATCCCCATCGCCGCCGCTCCGATCATCACCCGTTTGCGGAGCGCAGGGTTCGCCGCGAGAAGATCGCGCATCTGGGTCCATGCGGCCGGAATGCACGCCGGCAGGCTGGCACATCGCCGCCGGCCCTCCGGTGCCTGCCCGCTCCTATCTCGAAGCAAGGACCCACTCTCGTCGCTCTTCACTGCTTGCTCTCCTCTCTCCCCCGCCCGGGCGGCACGCGCCCGGGCTACAGAGAGACTCAGCAAGCATCTTGCCACGTTGCCCCCACCCGGTGTCGATACCACAGATGAAGGAGACGGACACGGATGAGCAGGGCGGGCGCGCCTAGGATGGTGCGCCTCACCCGGGATCGGGTCATGGCCATCCGCGTGGGGCATCCGAAGGGCCGCGAAGCGATCAGGCGATTTCCTGGTCCCGAGCACGCCGCAGGAGTGTGGAATCTTTCCTCAGCAAGCTGCGCGTGTGGGGCGAACGGCCGCATATGGAGGGGGAACGATAGGCTGGCATCCTCCGGGGGGTGAGTGCCATGCCTCGGCTCATCCTGGAGGGCATAGCGAACGCGCAGCGTGCCGCTGGAATCCCCGCCTCTCTCTCCGGGCGCGTGGAGAGAGAGGCGGCAGAGTGAAACCGGCTGGCGCCGGCACTTCAAGGCAGCACGCGCCATGCGAGTGGGAACTCTATCACGCGGAAGGGGGTGTCGGCTCGGGCGACCGATTACCGGATAGGTTCCTCACAGTCCATTTCATCCAGATCGCTGCGAGCCTCTTGAACTGCTCGCGTGATCTGAATGGCGTAGCGGCTGCCGGATAGGCCGGGCGCGCCGTAGAACTTCTCGGTGTCTTCGATATAGAGGGGTAGCTCCTGGCCGGGGCGCGTGTCCAGTCGGATCACATCCCCAACTTCCAGCGCCGTGAGGTCTCCCATAGGAACAACCGCCGACCCCAAGATCACCCGACAGGTGAGCTTGGCGCCATCCAGCTGCGCGCCGATAGCCCGCGTTGTGTCATCGGTCGTCCCTTTATGCGCGGCAGAGAACCACTGCTCGGCGCTCAGGCGCGACATGATCGGCTCAAGGGCGATGACCGGCACGCAGACGCTCATCATGCTGGTCACGCCGCACAGCTCCACCTCAAAGGTCACCAGCATGACCATATCGCCCGGGAGGGCAATCTGGCTGAAGAGCATGCTGGTGGAGATGCTGTGCAGCGTTGGCGTCACATCCACGAGGCTGCTCCAGGCCTCGCCCAGGTCTCGCAGCGCCAGGCCGGCGATCCGGGTCATCAGCGCGCGCTCGATCTCCGTCAGCTCGCGGGGCCGGTCGGGCGGGGCGCCCTTCCCACCGAGCATCCGGTCGATCACCGTGTAGGCAATGCCCGGATTGATCTCCAGGATCGCGTTGCCCTCCTCAGAGGCAAAGGAGAAAATGTTGAGCACCGTGGGGTTGGGCACCGAGCGGATGAACTCATCGTAGGAGAGTTGATCGACGCCGGTGAGAGTGACCTGCGTCTGAGCTCGCAGGTAGGTCGAGAGCGTGGTGCTCAAGAGGCGGGCATACCGCTCGTGGATCATCTCCAGCGTCCGCACCTGGTCCTTGGAGAACTTGTGCGGGCGTTTGAAGTCGTAGATCTTGATCTCGTATGTGGCGCCGCTTTCAGGATCGAGCTCGGCGCCCTCGGCACGGTTGAATGCCGAGAGCAACGCTGTGATCTCATCCTGTGTCAGGATATCAGACACTTCGGTTCATCCTCACCCTGGAAAGGAGGCGGGCGCTGGCGGATGGCGATGCCCCGGGGAGGCGCCTGCCCAGCGCCAGACTCCCGCCCAGGCCTAACCCGCAGGCGACTTGCGCTCTTGCAGCGCGATGTTGATCTCCAGCCGCCCGGCTACCGTATTGACCGGCACCACCAGCGCCGGCGCAATTGTGCTGATCCGCAGGTTCGCCCCGCGCATCACCGAGGGGGGCGTAATATTGCACTGGTAACCTGCATTCGATAGGTAAGTCGCCGCGTTGCCGGTCACCATGTCGCCTAGCTCCGAGATGGCGCTGTTTGCCAAGTCATCAAAACTCATCAGCGGACGGCCAATCATGATGGATGCAATCTTCTCGGCGGTGACCAACGACATGCCGTAGAGCACGGAGCCCTCTACCATGCCGACCACGCCATGGACAATCGTCACCTGCTGCGAGGTGAAGGTCGCGTTGCGCATCGAGAGCTGGCCTCGCTCTGGGCGCTCCTCCAGCACCTGCTCCAACACCTCGAACGCAGCCCGTAAGAACGGTTCGATAAACTCGATCTTCATTCCCTGCTCCTGCTGAAGCGTGGCGCCCCCCCGATCTCCAGCCGCCCGCGCCACACACACCATCGGCAACGACGCGCCTCGCGGGAGGTCTCAGGCACGCCCGGGAACACCCCACGACGATCCACCGGGATCGCTCGATTCTGCCTGGCTAGCTGGCGGCCCGGATCACGCCATCCACGACGCGCTGGGCCTGGAAGGGCTTGGTAATGTAATCGCGCACCCCCGCCTGCGTGGCCTCCATGACGAGACGCTGCTGTCCCATCGCCGAGCAGAGAACCACCCGGGCATCTGGATCCAGCGCGCGGATCTCTTTCAGAGCCGTGAGGCCATCCATCACCGGCATGGTCATATCCATCACGACCACATCGGGCTTCACTGCAGGATAGCGCTCCACAGCCTGGCTGCCGTTCTCCGCTTCGGCGGCCACGTCAAAGCCGGCTTCTGTCAAAATCTCGCGCAGTCTGGTGCGCATGAAGAGCGCGTCATCGACCACCATCACTCTAATCGCCATGGCTCCTCCCCTCCCCGGTGGGTAGCATGAGCCGCTCCGCCCAGATCCGGCCGTCCTCAACAGCGTATCTCCGCAAACATCCTGCCGCACCCGCGACTCAACACCCTGCCATCCACTCCACCGGGAGGGGTGACGCTTGCGATTCCCGCCAGGTCCCCCTCAACTCATCCAATCCCCTTGGCATGCTCGCAGCCGGCAACCAATGCATTCATCGGCGCAATGGGACTATGCCACATCCCTCTGCCATCCACCGGTCGCCCCGCA
>JAAZEM010000091.1 GCA_012512265.1 Armatimonadota bacterium
CTGTACTGGTCATCCACCAGATTGCCGGTTGGGTTGAAGCGAATCTCGTTGGTGGACGCGTTGTAGATGCCATTGCGCAGGTGCATCGCGGAGTCGCGAAGCAGGTCGTCGCGCACGATGCGCACCGTGATCGTGGCCGAGGGGTTGCCGTAGACCTGCTTGGCGATGGGATACATCAGATCCACGAACGCGCGAAGCGTCTCGGCATCCTGCGGGCTCCAGCCTTCGTAGACGAAGGTGATCTCGCCGCCGCCCAGGCGGCTCCGGGTCTGGCGCACGCGATCGAGCTCCGGCAGGCGGAGACGGCCATTCTCGCGCAGGATCACCGGCCGGTGAAAGCTGAGCTGGGTGCCCGGCCGGATCAGCTTCCAGCGTGTGAGGAAGCGGTGGATGGCCGCTCCCGTCGCCGCGTTCGGTTTGCCGCGCTGCCAGGTCGTGGCCACGGCCTGATCGATCGCCTGACGCGATGCGCCCGCGGGCACATCGACGATGACGGGCCCCAACATCCCATCGGCAACCGATGAGAAGGGCACGTTGGAGCGGTTGCCGGTGCCGGCCCGCTGGGCATCTGCCGGAGGGCACGCGATGGAGGCGGCGACCGCCAGGGAGAGCCAGATGAAGCTCTTTCGGACCAAGATAGACCTCCCGCTATGGAATCGTGAATGGCGTGATTCGGCTGATCGACCACCCCGTGATCGTCTCCGGATCGCCGCTATTCCGGGCCAGAACCACCCAGTAGTAGGTGTGCCCTGGTTGCAGCATCGGACCCGTATAGTTGACCGACGTCCCGGAGGCGGAGAGTGATCCGGCTTCCCAGATGGGATCGACGAAGCGGTCTGGGTAGTTGGCGAAAACCTGAACGTCATAGGCGAATGCGCCTGGTAGTGGTTCCCACTCGAACCGCGGCGTGGCCGAGGCAGCCTGATTGATCGGACCGCGCACCTGAATCTGGCCGAGCGGGTTCGCCTGGGCCGTGTTGCTCGGATCGGAATGCAACCCCTTGGAGTTGACCGCCGTGACACGGTAGTAGTACGTGGTGTTGGGCGATAGCCGCTCATCGTAGTCGATCCAGAAGCCGGCATGCGGGTTGAGCAGGTCATCCTGCAGCTGGTAGCCGGTGTTCTCGCGAGGGCTACGCCCGATGTAGTAGCCAATGATGTCCGGGTCTCCGGGGGCGGACCACGAGAGGTCCACCTCGATGAGCGAGCCCGCGGGGGCAGAGCGCCCCCGGACCGACTGCCTCTGCGCGCGTAGCTTCTCATATCGGCTGCCCCAGGCCTGGCGAAGGATGCGATCGCGAATCGCCTCGTAGGCGGAGGGGGAGCGCGTCATGGTGGTCGGGAAAGTGAAAGCCAGCGCCCCGAGTTGGCGCGGCGGATGCGGCGTATCGGCGCTCGAAGCCGGAAGCTCGAAATCGACGGTGGCGGTGCTGCCCGCCGACAGGTAAATCTGCGGGCTGATCCCGCGGGTGACGGTCGCATACCCCGGATAGGCGGCGGTGACCACCCAGAACCCGGTGGCGAGCGCGTTGAGCGAGTAGCGGCCCTTGGAGTTGGTGGTTGCGCGTCGCGGGGCGACGGTGGAATCCGGCAGGAAGCCGGGGGCGACTGCCACGGACGCGAAGATCTCGGCTCCTTCAATCGGCCGGCCCGCCGTATCCACCACCTGGCCCGTAATGGATCCGGCCTCTCCACTGCGCGACATCACGATATCCGCGCTGTTCGTAGGCACTCCGGCGATCACCGTCACATCCGGCCGGCTGCCGATGAGCGCGGTATCCCCCGTAGCAAGCGCGGCATCGAGGGTGTAGGTGCCTTGGGGCACGTTCGGGAGCACGAAAATCCCGAAGACGGTGGTGGTGGTCGAGACCTCCAGCCCGCGCACGCCGACCTGGGCTCCGACAACCCCGTTGCCCTGGTCGTCCAGCACCCTTCCCGTGATACGGCCCTGCCCCAGACGCGTCAGGACGGGCGTGGAAGAGGCAGTCCGGCCCGGCGTGACAGTGACCTCCTCGCGGAAGGGATAGAACCCCGCGAATCGGTATTCGACCACGTGCTGACTCGCGGGCACATTCTGGATCGTGGCGGGTGTCGTGTAGGCGGTCTGCTCGTTATCAAGAAAGACGGTTGCTCCGGGCGGATCCGATTGCAGCTGGATGGCGCCCGTTCCGGCCGAGGAGGGGGTGAGCGTCGCATCGAGAGTGAGAGTCATCCCCTCCATCTTCCTGGCGAGGCCATGCCACGGGTGGTAGCCGGTCAGCGTGAGCGTGACGACGCTCTCCTGCGACTGCGCAAACGCAGAGACGTCCGCAGGGGTGACCTTGCCGGTGGGCTGGCCGTCCACCAGGATGGTGGCGCCGGCGGGGGTAGACCGCACCAGCAGCGTGGCTTCGCCGGGGTCGGTTGGGGAATCGCCTGTATCCACTCCGCTGCCGCATCCTGCCAGCAAGCTGGCAAGGAGGAGCGCTGCCATGGTAAAGCCTGGGTTGCGCAACGAGGGACCCCTTCCTGTGACAGGTGACCGTACACACCACTGCCGGTCGAGCGGCCGCCGTTGGGCTTCATGCCTGCCCGCGTGGCGGCCTTTTCTCTTGGTAGACGGCGAATGCGCGGTCAATGTTTCCCAGCTCCCTGAGAGACCAGGAGTAACCGCCCGCGCTTGCCGATAGAGCGAGCGAAGGCGCGCCGGGCTCGCGCGCCGCCGGCTTGTGACGATGTGGCCATTCCGGCGCGGCAAACAGCCGGGTGGAAGCGGGGCGCCGGCTCAGAAGCGCGCGCGCACCTCGCCGGTGAGCAGATTGCCGCTGTAGTTGCGTTCGGCGTTGTTCGCGTCTGTGTACCGGATATGACGCACATCCATCTGCCAGTTGACGTACTTGTTCAGCGAAAACTCGATGCCCAGGGCGGCCGAGAGGCGCAGCGAGTCCTCGGGGCTGCTGCTCATCCCATAGCTCCCGCCGCCCTTTGTCCAGGAAGCCTGCCACTCCGTGAAAAGCCGGCGGCTCTGCGAGATCGGATACTCCAGACGGCTGGTGACGGTGTCGAGCTTCGTGTCGTAGCTGGTCGATTCCGAGGTCGTGCCGCCGCCCGTCTCTATGGGGTCGCCAAGGCTGCCGGTGCCATAGTCCCCATAGCCCCCATAGCCCGTAAAGGAAGGCGTGGTCGTGTTGCTGGTCATCGTCTGGTAGTTGAGGTGGAGCGTGAAGCGGTGGAAGGGCCCCACCTGAGCCCCCATGAAGCCGATGTTGCTCTTGCTGCTGCCGCCCGCGCCGAGGAAAGTATAGCGCTGGCGGGTGACCTGACCATTGAGCGTCAGGATCTCCCAGGGCGAGTAGGTGAACCCGAGGCCCACGTTGGTAGAGCGGCTGTCGCTGCCGGCGAGTTGGCCCTCCTGCAGGTCGTTGCTGTAGTTGATGGAGAGGTTCAGCCGGTCCATCGGGGTGAGCTGCAGGCCAATGGAGCGGTTGATGCTGCGGATGCGCGTGCTGGTCGTATCGGTGGAGCCGTCCGTGTCGCCTCCACCCGGCTCGGGGTCGCCCCCATCCGTATCGCCATCGCCCTCCTGCCGGCCCGGCACCGCATGCGCCCGGTCGAGACGACGCGAGCGGATCGTCGGCATTCCAGACAGGGGAGAGGTGTAGTCGGTGTAGGAGGAGCCGTAGCTCGAGGTATAGGATGAATAGCTGCTGCCGGGGGGATAGTAGCTGCCCGTGTACTGGTCCCCGAAGCTGTAGTTCCCCGAGTTCATGTAGCTTCCCGAGGTGTAGGCGCTGGAGTAGTAGGAGTTGCCGAAGCTCGTGCCATAGCCGCCATAGCCTCCATACCCGCCGCTGCCCGAGTCGGAGATGCGATAGCTGGCCGTAAGCGTCGCGATGGAGATGGGCGAGTAGGTGAGGGTGAGGCTTGCTCCGGAAGCCCGATTGGTGGCGCTGATCGCCGTCGTGCTCTGGGTGGCGCCAGTGGTACCACCGGTCTCGGAAGTGGCGGCGCTGGCCGAGCGTGTGGTGCTGGTGGTGAAATCGACCTGTGCGGAGAAACGAGAGCCGGGCGTGTAGGACGCGCCATAGCGCTGGGTGAGGGACGAGGCGCTGAGCCCGTTGCCGCTCCTGTCCTGGTTCGAGTTGTGATCCAGATTCGCCGTGAGCTGGATGGCGGTCCCCAGGGAGTAGCGCAGGTTCATATTGGTCATCGCTGAGCTGCTATCCAGCGAACCGCCGGCGGTGCGATAGCGTTGGTGCTGGAGGCTGAGGCTGGGGAGCTTCGGATAGTCCATCGTAAGCCCGACGCTTGCCTGTGTGGCGCGTAGCAGGATGTCCTCCGGGTCCGACCCGTCCGTATCACCGGAAGGGGTGCCGTAGTAGTAGCCGGTTGAAGGCCGGGAGGAGTTGACGTAGCGCCCGCTGAAGCGCAGGTGATCCGTGGCGCGATACTCAATATTCCCCTCGAGGGCGCGTTCCTTCTGCTGGAAGCCGACGCTTTCGATCGCCGCGAACTGCTTGCCGATGTCGCGATAGCCCAGGTTGAGGCTGACGCGGCCGAGCTCCGTGACGCCGCGAATGGAGAGCGCGTTGCCGGAGCGGGCGGGCGCGCCGCCGCTGCGCGCGAAGTGGAGAGTGAGCGACGACCGCTCGTTCAAGTTGAAGGTGCCATCGAGACCCACAATGGTCCGGTCGCCGCGCATCTCCTGGGGGGTCGAGGTAGTCACGATCTCATAGTCGACGACCAGATTGGGCGCCGCATCGGCAATCGGGCCCGGTGGCGCCGGAACGATCTTGCGGAAGCGGATAATCCCCGAGTCGAGGCTCTGCACCTCGTAATCAACATTTTCAACCTGAGGCACGCCGTCCAGGGTGATCTTCACGATCCGCTTGACGGGGCGATAGCGGAGCGTGAGCACCATCGGGGTGTTGTCGCCGATGAAAAGGTCGGTGCGGTAGGCGCCATCCTCCGTGCCAGAGCCGATGTCGCTCATCTGGGTGAGGTAGGTGAGCCCTACCCGGCCGTTGGTCCACAAGGGGAGTTCGCCGCGGATGCCGGCGAGGATACCCGGGTTGCTCCCATACGCGGCGTATTCGTAGCTCACCTCGATGGTGGAGGTCGCGGGGATGATCATCGTCTGCTGGAACCACAGCATCCCCGTGTTGTAGTCGATGGTATAATCGACCCCCAGCTTCTTGCGCTGGCCGTCGACACGCACCTGTTCCGTGCCGTCGATGATGGGCGAGAAGCGCAGGCTGTAAGGTCCGGGGCTGTTGGTGCCTGGGAAGACATCCGTCGCCACCTGCGCGCGCTCCTGCGAGAGGAGAGTGCTCAGCTTCACCGCGCCTGCGAGGGCCTCCACCTTCATGCCCCGGAGCGATTTGTTGAATGGCGCGAACTCATTGCCCGACATGGCGACGTTGATATCGCCCGCCATGATGTTGAGACCATTGCCGCGGTATTCAAGATTGTAGCGCGAGCGGTCGGGCGTATAGCGGCTGCTGTTGATTGTGGCGTTGAGGATGACACGCGGAAAGAGGTAACCGGTGATGTTCAGGCCGGCGTTATTCTCGATCTGGCGCTGGCGCTCGTAGTTGCTGTAGGTAAAAGCCTGCTGCCCGGCGCTACCGCCGCTCACCGAGTTGACACGGAAGGTGAGCGTGTCATATCCGGTGATGGTGAACTTCTGGGCGCTGGCTGGCGCGCCGAGGGCGCAGAGTAACCCCAGCACGGCCATGCATCGGACCAGCCGCGGCGCGCGCCACCGCGGCTTCGCGGTGGGGGTGTCCGCCGGAACGGGCCCGGCCCTTCGCGCAGTGCATCGGCGTGTGATCTCCCTCAAGCCCATCAGCCCACCCGCGGCATCAACAAGGAAGCGAGGACCGACCCGTTTCGCAGGGCGTTCTCGCGGAGATGTTCGGCCTTTTGCTTCAGCGAGGAGGCTTCTCCTGCGCGCGCATCCCAGGCCGTTTGAATGGCGTGCAGCAGTACCTCCCCTTCTATAGACGTCATCTCCGCGGCCGGTGTTCTATCCAGCAAGCGGAGGAAGCCATCGATTTTCGGATCATACGAGATCCCGACAAGCGGAACCCCCTGCAGCGCCGCGAAGATCAGCGCGTGCAGGCGCATCGCGACCATCAGATCCACGCACCCCACCACCGATATCAGATCGCGGGGAGGGCATGGCCCGGGGAGCACGACGGCTGGCACCGCGGCCCGTTCAGCCACGCGCCGCGCGTAGCTCTCGTCGTCAGGGGGGTGCATCGGCACGAAGAGCACCTGCGCCCCCAACTCGCGATGTGCGAACGCGGCGGCCTCCGCCCAAATACCCAGGATGTGCTCGTCGTTCGGATCTGTTGCCGCTGGCGCGCTACCGGCGCGCGGCCGCCACTCGCGGAGGGCGAACGCGATGCAAGGCCGGTTGAGATCGATTCCATGCCGGGCCAGGATCTCCTTGCCCACCTCGCGGGGCGAAGGCCGGAGCGCGAAAACCGGATCGGCGGTCTGCTCGATCCGGGGCCGGCGCACTCCGAGCGCCGCCAGCGTCTCCAGGGATGCGGGATCGCGAACGGTGATCGCCGCGGCACGGTTGAAGAGTGCCGCTGTCGCCCGCCGAGCGATGGGACTGATGATCGGCCCGATCCCCTGGCCGCAAATCATCACTGGCCGATGGCAGAGGCGCGCCAGGGCCAGCGTTCCCAGGTAGTAGTAAATGGAGCGTCGGCTGGTAACATCCTGGAAGAGCGAGCCGCCACCACTCACGAAGACGTCGCATGCCTGAAGCTGCGCTCGAAACTCGCGCCACCGATAGCGATGGAAGGCATCCACGCCGTGCTGGCGCCGCGTGGCCTCCGGGTTGGCCGAAGCCACGGCAATCGAGAGCTCGGGCACTGCTGCCTGGAAGGCATCGATCAGCCCGGCGAGCACCGCCTCATCGCCGGCGTTATCGAACCCGTAGTAGCCAGAGATGACCACACGCGCGCTCACTCAGGCCCGCTCCCCTTCTGCGCGGGCGCCTTCACGGGGAGCCCCTTGGAGTTCGAGACCCATAGCCGTTGCGCGATAGTGATCACGGCGAGGCCCAGCACGATTCCCAGCACCAGTCCATTTGTTGTGCGCAGGAGCGAGACAAGGAACGGCGTGTGGATATGGCAGAAGGTGTTCAGCACCGAAACCTGGCCAATCCCACCGATCAGGAGCGCCGGCGCCCAGACAGGCCGCCATCCCGCGAGGGCGGCCCACAAGGCGATCACCATCGCCGGGTGGCCGATCAGAAACTCCTTGGTCCGCGGGCGCACGAACAGCACCCGATCCATCAGCGAGCGTAGCTTCAGCTCCAATCCCGAGACGCCGACGCCCGGCTCGTTGCCGGTGCGCAGCAAGAGGATGAGCAGGAGCAGCACCGCCGCGCCGATGGCGACGATCTGCCACACGCGGACCGGTTCTGCCAGGAGCGCGCGCAGGTTAGCCGCGACTCCGGCGCGCCGGCTCTTCCAGTCGTTTGCGGGAGTGAAGAGACCGCCCACCAAGATCGCCCCCAATGCCAGGAGCGGGAGGAGATGTGCCGCCTTGATCCCGACGAACTGGTCGTACTTGAGCAGGAACCGGGTGTCGCCGAGCAGCCCGACAATGAGCAGCGCCCCGGCCAGCGTCGTCGCCGTCATGGCGAGCATCGGACCGAGAGCGCGCAGCGGCGATACACTCAGATCCGGGCGCGTCTGGCCCGCGGGCTCGCGGCCGCCGGAAGGCTTCGGGTTGCCCCAGCGGAGGAAGGCGAGGGTGGGGAAGACCAGGGCGGCCAGCAGTGCCAGCGCCTTTCGGGCCAGCGTGAGCGTTGGGTCGATGGCAAGGAGGAGGGAGCTGCCGGAGATCCCGAGGATGAGCAGGAGCCACTGGGTACGCGCGGCGAGCCCGAGCGCGAGGGCAAGAAGAAGCACGCCGCCCGCGATGACCCCCGCGCCGGTGAGGATGAGCAGGGGCCGCCCGGCGTAGAGCGCGGAGAAGGGGCTGGCCTGGCCGATGGTGAGGCCCACGCGGTGCAGGTTTCGCCCGATGGCGCTCAGGTACCGGCCATTCTCATCCACCAGGTTGTCGGCTGGTCGCGTGAAGAAGCGCAGGTACAGCAAGCGGATATTCCGCTCACGGGCGGCCTTGACAAAGCGCTCCGTGGCATCCGCTGGGGTGATCTGCGCCATCTCGGCCCCGGTGATGCTGTGCACGCGGATCAACTGGCCGCGCATCAGGCGCGCCAGAGCCGCATCGCCCTGCTGCTTGCCGAACTCAAGAAACCCATAGCGGATCTGATGGCGAAGCAGCGATTCGGCCACGTAGGGGATGAGCTTCTTGTTGCCCAACACTTCCGTGCCGGAGAAGATGACGTTTTGGATGCCAAGCTCCCGCAGGTAGGCGGTGATCGCATCCACCGACCCCTCCGTGAGCCCTGTGAAGCCGCCAAAGCGGGCGATCACCTCCACCCCGGCCTCGGCCGCCGCCTGGATGGCCTCTGTCGGGAAGCCGATAGTGGCCGACTTGATCAGGTCATACCGCGTGTTCAGGCGGAGAACCACCGGGCCTGAGCCGCGGGCCTGGCTGGACGGCACGGGCGTCAGGTAGGCGGACGACCGCCTCTCGGCCACATGCCGGAGAATCTGATCGGCCAGGCGGGCGTCCGGGATAATCAGGTAGAGTGGCGCCACCCCGGATCTCGCCGGCGTCGAATCCGCAAAGCCAACAGGGAGCTCGTGGGAGAGAAACACTTCGCCAACATCGCGCAACTCGGCGAGAGTCATCTCGCTCACGGCCAGGCCGCGGACCTGGTGGGTCTCCCGCAGGTGGCGGAGCAGCGCCGCGGGGGTGGCGGCTCGGGAGTCGCCGCGGGTTGCCAGGGCGAGCTCGCGGATCTCGTCCCACTCCACCACAATCTCCACGCTCCGGTTGGCGCGCTCTACCGCCACGCGTCGCGCTGTGATCGCGCCTGCGGCCAGCAATGAGAGTAATATGATTCCGATAGAGACCACACGGACCTGGGACACGTAACACTCCTCAGCAAAGGTGAATAGAACGATGGACCAAGCATCAGCCGGGGATCTTTTCCTCAGCAATCGTATTGTTCAACAAACGGAGCACGATTGCCTGCGTCTCTGGAGAGAGCCCCATTCTTTCCGCAGTTTCAACCCAGGATGCGCCAGCCTGGTGGGAGGCTTCAAGGCCGGATACGGACTCGCCGGCACTCCGGGTATAGAGTAGCATCACCGTGGCATCGCCAAGGGAATGCCCGCGGCCCACCAGGTCGCGGATCGCGGTGTCGGTGACCCCGAGCCGGGTGCGCACCAGCGTGCGGAAGATGGCATGTTCCGCGGGGCTCGCCGCCGCGTCAGCGATATCGAGGGCAGCGCGCTCGCTGCGCGCACGCGCGCGGGTGGCGTATCGCAGGCCGGCCTCCACGTGCCCGCGTGCGCGGCGCAAACAGGAGCTGGCGTGTTGCAGGAAACCCTCCAGCGCGGCCAGATGCCCCCAGGGATTGGCCCACGGAACAACATAGGGGCTATTGAGATCGGCCATGACGCCGGCCACGATCCGGTCGGCCTCCGCCAGATCGGGAATCGCGCGGTCGATCCGCGCCAGGCTCTCGATGCTCTCCTTTCCGGCGCGCTCCATATCGAGGTCGATGCTGGAGAGGAGATCGCGCGAGATGTATCGGGCCGGGTCCGTTTCCGAGGCCGCCTGGGCGCACACGGCGGTCGCCCGGTGCATGGCGGCGTTCGCCTGGCGCACTCCTCGCCACCCGCTTCGAAGGAGTGAGTCGACCTCGGTTGAGAGCGCGAGGCAGCGCGCGGCCACATAGATCCAGCGGGTATCCAGCCCTTGAGGCATCCCGAGCATCGCGGCCTCCAGGCGCCGCGTCCACTCGTGGCGCTGAGACGCGCTCCGTAGCCGCTTCTGGGTTCGTTGCCCGCTTTCCACCAGCAGGCGCTGGCGTTCGGAGAGGTCACGATGCACTGCGAGGACCGCCTGATGCGCGGGCATCGCCTCCTCAAAGGCCCGCCGCGGCGCCTCGGGAGAGGGGGCCGGCGCAAGCGGGGAGGCCCCGGACGCCTGCAGTGCCATCGTTTCGGATTGCCTGCCCTGCGCGGCGAGTGCCAGAGCGATCTTTTCGTTCAGTTCGGCGTCATCAGCGCCCTGTTTGGCAGCCTCGCGGTATTTCTCCAGCGCCTTGTTGTAACGGCCCTCGGAAGCGAGCCGGTCGCCGATAGCGATGAGCGTCTCGCGGGAGGGGGAGTGGAAGTAGGAACTCTTTTGGGCGTGCTCGATCCGTTTCTCCGCCGGGGGGTGCGTGGCGAAGAGCGTATCGAGCCAGGATGGCTTGTCTGGCCGGCGGATCTTGTTGAAGAAGCTGAGCAGGCCGGCCGGATCATACCCGGCGCGCGCGGCATACTCCACGCTCATCCGGTCCGCCGCGAGCTCATCCTTCCGGCTTCGCTGAAGCGCCAGCAGGGCATCCAGGAGAGTGGCCCCCAGGCCCGCCATCTCTCCGCCCCGATCCCGAATCTGCGAGATGAGGAGCGCCGCGAGAATCTGGTGCTCGATGTGCCGAATCCCATGTCTGCCGACCACATGCCCCACCTCGTGCGCGATGATCGAGGCGAGCTCATCATCATCGTGGATAAACTCCAACAGCCCCTTGGTCACGAAGATGTAGCCGCCCGGCAGCGCCAGGGCGTTCGGCTCGTCCATCTCGATCACCTGGATCCGGTAGCGCACATCCTTGCGCGGGCTGACGGCGCTCACGCGGTCACCCACCCGCTTCACCCAGTCCGCCAGCAGCGGGTCGCTCTCCGTGCCGAACTGCTCGGCCAGGGCGACCGCTGCCTGCCGCCCGATCAGCTTCTCGAGAGCGGTTTCGAGTCCGGCGGATGCGGGAGTGCCCGTAGCCAGAAGGAGCCCCGCCAGGAGAGAGGTAACCACCGCGCGCAACAAGCGCCAGGTTCGCCCTGGACGGTTGCCGGCGGCGGGGAAGGGAAGAGCGCTCAATGCTGTCCGCTCCCCTCTGTTTCTCTTTCCATATCGAGCAAGAAGAGGCGTAGGCCTGCATTCAACGGCGCCAGGGGCACGCGGCGCTCCAGGGCCTCATCGAGGGAGAGGGGCTTGACGGGCCGGTCATCGATGGCGCCGGCATCGCCCTCCGCGGAAGCATCCTTCTTCAGAGAAACGCGGACGGCCAGGCCGAGGAGAAGTGAAGCGGTGGCCTCCCCCAGGCGCACCCCCTCGCGCGCAAGCCCGGTGGCCTGCGCCGGCGGGATCCCGTAGCGGCGGGTGAGCAGAGCGCACACGGGGGCTTTCTGGGCCGCCGGAACAGAAAGGGCCAGCCGATCCAGGGCGAGGATGTAATGGCGTGCCGCCGCTGCCTCTGCGAGCGTTCGGGCTTCGCCCGCGAGAGCCGCGGCGCTGGATGCCGCCTTCGCGGCGACGCGCAGACGTGAGTTCAGGTGGCCCACGCGGGCCAGGACCACGGGCGCCGGAAGGAAGACGCTCTCCTGGAGGTCCTGCGCGGCGGCGTGGCAGACGCGGATGGCGGCATCTGTCTGTTTCAGCGCCTCACGGCACTTCTTCACCCCGCCGTCCAGTTCCGACAGGGAGCGGGTGGCCGACGGCGCGAGCGATTCGGCGATTGCCAGCAGGTGCTCGTCAGGGGCCGAGGAAGCAAGCTGGCTGTCCAGCGCCTGGAGGCTTTCGGAGAAGCGATCTGGAACCGTACCCGCGGCTTCGAGAGTCACCTGCACGCGGCTGAGCGCCCGGTCGAGGTTGGCGACGGCCAGGCCGATCTCGCGTAGCATCTCCTGATGGATCAGGTCGCCGGCGGCTGCATACTGCGCGGCGCTACCGAGGGTGTTGAGCAGGCTCCGGAAGCGTTTCTTGCTGCTACCGAGCGCCTTCCGGAGATCCCCAATTTGCGTGTCGCGCGCGTTGTTGCCCGCGGCGATCTGGCGCCTGGCGTCGGCGAGAGACGCGCGCGCCCGCGAGGCCGCCTCGCGATCTGCGCGTGGTATCGCCGGCGGGCCGGGCTTGCGCGCTGTGGTCGGCGGCAGCTTCACGTTCGGGTCGAGTTGTGCCGCGCGCGACCACTCTTCGCGTGCTCGATCCGGGCGGCCCAGTTGGTCCCAACAACGCGCGGCCGCCAGATGCTGCGCCACATCGTGCGGCTCGCGTGCGAGTACCTGCTCGTGCGCCTGGATTGCCTGGCGGTAGAGGCCACGTTCCGTGTAGCCTTTGGCGACCGCGCGCCGGACCTCCGTGTTGCGCGGATCGGTCTCTGGCCGGTGGGTGGCCCTTTCCAGGCGGTCGGTTGTTGGGGGATGCGTCATGAAGTACACTTCGAGCCGGGATGGCTTCTGCTTCTCGCGTTCGGCGCACTTCTCGAGGAAAGTCGCCATCGCGATCGGGTCGTAGCCGGCGCGCAGCATCTTCACGAGTCCTCCGGCATCAGCGGCGGCCTCATCCGCGCGCGAATGCCGTAGGGAGTAGAGGACGCCCCCAACCTGGCTCAGGGTAGAGACCATGTCGGAGACATAACCGCGAAGCAGGACAAAGCCAAGAGTGAGCAGGATCTCGCGTTGGAGCTGCTTCACGCCATGGTGTGCGGTGAGGTGGGCGATCTCGTGTCCGAGGACCGCCGCGAGTTCATCCTCGGAGTCGATGAAGCAGAGGAGTCCGAGGGTGACATAGATAAAGCCCCCGGGGATGGCGAAGGCGTTGACGTCGTCACTATCGAGGATCTTGAAGGAGTAATCGCGGGGTTCGCCGCCATCCGCGCGGATGATCTCGCTGCCGACGCGCTCCACCCAACCGGAGAGGGCCGGGTCTCGGATGACCCCTACTTCCTCTTCGAGCTGCTCGGCGACCGGCCTCCCCAGGCCTCGCTCGAAGGTAGAGCCGGCCTGGATCGGGCCCGCAGTTCCTAGGGCGAGGAGAGCGAGCAGGAGGGCCGGCACTCGCCTTGCCAGGCGGGCCCAAAGGGGAGTCTTCGAAGACGTCATGCAAGTCCTTCCCCGGCGACCGCGGCACGCTCGTCGGCCGGCGGATACGGCGGCGTTCTCCTTCGACGGGGATCCAGCAGCGTGTGCCTCGTTTCGCCAGCCCCTCTGGCTTCATAGAGGGAGGATGGGCGAGGGAAAACCCTGCCAGAACCCCGGCGCGCGACCTGCCAGGTGCCCGCGGAGCAGGCGATCCATAGCCTGCCCGGGATGGGGCACTGCTCCATCTGAGGCGATTATAGCACGCCCTTTCGCGAGAAGTCAACGCGATGCAAGACGGGGCTCCAGATCCGTTTGGGGGAACGAGCCCCTGGGTAGTGATTAGGCACGCGCAATCGGCGCGGCCTGTGAGAAGGAGCAAGCTTCGGGCGTCGTGAATCCGCGCCATAGCAGGTGCAGGTAGGTGGTATCAGCGCGGCACCGCACGCGCAGGGAGATGAACAGACAGTGGATGAGAAAAGATGCAGAGCGGGCTTTACCCTGGTCGAGCTGCTGATTGTCATTGCCATTATCGCAGTGCTCGCGAGTGTGGCGATACGGCCTTTATTGCGTGCAAAGAGCGCCGCCAAGGAGAGCGCTGCCATTCAGGTGATCCGCAGCCTCCAGAAGGCAGAGACCGCCTACTTCCTGCGCCACAAGCGGTATGGCAACCTGGATGACCTGGCGGGTTTCGGCGGCAGTCCTGTCTCGGAGGGCCAGCGAGAGGCCGCCAGCGAATACGTCTTCAAATCGGTGGCGGATCAGAAAGGCTATACCATCATTGCGACGCCGCCCCAGGCGAACATGCGAACCTATACTCTCTCTGAGTCGGGCGTGATCGAGGGCGAGTAGCCCGCAGCTGAGATTCCGAGATAAGGAGAAGGTCGCGCGCACGCGCGGAGCTCGAAGCTCCGCGCTGCTTTCCGGCAAAGCCCCTTCGAGGCTTCTCCCCCCAGCCACCGCCGTTTTGAGACATCTGGGAGTATCCCCAACCCAGCCCGGCAGGGCTTCGCTCGCAAGCAGCGTGGTGATTTATCGCCGCGCGTCGGGTTGCGCGCTGCCCCCGTGGCTCCGGTTTCCTTATGTCGAAATCTCCGAGCCCGCAGCCCGTCGCGCCCCCATCACGGGCCTGGATGGGCCGCTCAAGAGGGATGCCTGGCCGGCCCCACTGAGTGACGGTTCTGCGCGGCTCACTCTTCATCGATGCGCGTGATGAGCACCTGGTCGATTCGCCTTAAGTCCATGTCGACCACCTCGAAGCGGTAGCCCTGCCAATCGACTGCATCGCCACGGCGGGGCAGGCGCCCGAGGCGCGCCAGGATGAAGCCGGCGAGCGTCGTGTAGCCCAGGCGCTCGCGATCCGGCCATTCGGTCACGGTGAGCGTGTTGCGGAGGTCCTCCAGGCTCACCGTACCATCCACCAGCCATGAGGTTTCGGAGCGCTGGACAATGCCCGCCTCCTCGGGGCGGTGTTCTTCGCGGATCTCACCCACGAGCTGCTCAAGGACATCCTCCAGGGTGATGATCCCGGCGGTGCTCCCGAACTCGTCGAGCACCACGGCGAGATGGGCGCGTTCCTCGCGAAGCCGGGGGAGGAGCGCCGAGATTGGAGCCGTCTCGGGCACGAAGAGCGGCTTGCGGAGGATCTCTGGCAGCTCCGTCGGCTCTCCTTGCATGCAAGCATCCAGCAAATCCCGCACGTGGATGAACCCGATGATCTCATCGATAGAGTGGTGATAGACGGGGATGCGGGAGTAGCCGGAGGAGAGGGCGAGGCGCTGCGCTTCGTGGATGCTGGCCGTTTCGGGCAGCGCCACGATATCGGGCCGTGGGGTCATGGCGTCACGGGCGCGTGTTTCGGCCAGGCGGAAGACCTCTTCCACCAGCTCGGCCTCTGCCGGCTCGATCTCGCCATGGCGCATCCCCGTTTCCAGGAGGTAGCCGATCTCGCGAGTGGCCGTCTCCTCGTGTTGGGGCTCGCGACTCCCCAGAACGCGGAGCACGGCATCGGTAGAGGTCCCAAGGATCTGCACGATGGGACGCGCCAAGCCGGAGAGCCAGCGCATCGGTCGTGCCAGGCGCCGCGCGAGGCGTTCCGACTGGCGCAATGCCAGGCGCTTGGGCACCAGCTCGCCGATCACCAGCGAGAGGTAGGTGATCACCAGCACCACCACACCCAGGGCGATGCTCTCCGCGTAGCGCGTGATGAAGGGCACCCGCAGATCTGCCAGCAACGGCGCGAGCGCGCGGACCACGCTGGCGCCACCGAACGCACCGGCGAAGGTGCTGATGAACGTGATCCCCACCTGAACCGTCGCCAGAAAATCGTTCGGCGCATCTACCAGCGCCAACGCTGCTGCTGCGCCCGCGTCTCCCTCCTCTGCCTGGTGCTCCAGAATCGCCCGCCGCGCCGAGACCAGCGCCATCTCGGCCGCGGCAAAGAGTCCATTGGCCAGAATGAGGAGGAGAAGAACCGTGACCTCAAGACCAATCCCGCCCAGCACCGCATCTCCTCGGAGGCGCGACCTCGAGGGAGTTTTTCCCCGGGTGCTGGCATCCTACACTCCCACGATGGCCCGAGGGGTGCATATGAAGCACGGCGAGAGAGAGGCTGCGTCTTCCCTGCCCAGCGAGGAGCGTGCGAGGGGGATCAGATTCTCTACCTGGCTGTTTTGTGGCGCCGGCCGCCGGCCCGGCGGTGAGCGGCTCCGAGAGCGGCTGTGATTCCGCCCATGAGGGGAAGGGGCTCACGCGGAGCGGGAGAGACCCCGGAGGCGTTCCACCGTCTCGGCAAAGAGGGTGATGACGCGGTCTATCTCTTCGGCGGTGTTCCCTCGGCCCAGGCTGAAGCGCACCGACCCGCGGGCGGCCTCCATCGGCACGCCGATCGCTTGAAGCACATGGGATGGCTCGAGGGCGCCGGACATACATGCCGATCCACCGGAGGCCGCGATTCCGTGCAGGTCCAGGCTGACGAGGAGGGCTTCGCTCTCGACGCCCTCTACACTGAAGTGGGCGTTGTTGGGGAGCCGCTGGAGCGGATGTCCATTCAGCCGGCAGCCAGGCACGGAGAACTCGATCCCGGCGATGAGCCGGTCGCGGAGCGCTCGGATCCGCTCCGCCTCCGTGGAGAGCAGGCCGACCGCCTGGTCGAGCGCCGTGGCCGTGCCGACGATGCCAGGCACGTTCTCGGTTCCAGGGCGATGTCCGCGCTCTTGCCCGCCCCCGCGAAAGAGGGGCTGCCAGCGCGTCCCCTTTCGGGCGTACAGCACGCCCATCCCCTTGGGCCCATAGAACTTATGCGCCGAAAGGGAGAGGAGATCGACGCCGAGCTCACGCACATCTACCGGAATGGAGCCTACGGCCTGCACGGCATCGGTGTGGATGAGGACGCCCGCCTCCCGACAGATGCGGGCAATCTCCGCGATCGGCTGCAGCGTGCCGATCTCATTGTTGGCGAGCATGATGGAGACCAGGACGGTCTGCGGGGTGATTGCGCCACGGACGGCCTCTGGATCCACCAATCCGTTTGCGTCCACGGGGAGCACGGTGAGCTGCGCGCCCCGCCTCTCCAGATAGCGGCAGGTATCGAGCACGGCATGGTGCTCGATGGCCGAGGTGATTAGATGGGGCGAGGGGTGCTCACTGGCCTCCACCACGCCCCGGATGGCCAGGTTGATCGACTCGGTGCCACCGCTGGTAAAGAAGATCTCATCCGAGCGTGCGCCCAGGCATCGGGCGACCGTGTCACGCGCGGTATCCACCGCGGCGCGGGCCTCGCGCCCGAAAGCGTGCGCGCTCGATGGATTGCCGAAGACGTCGCCCCAATAGGGGCGCATCGCCTCAACAACCTGCGGATCCACCGGGGTTGTGGCAGCGTAGTCGAGATAAATCCGGCCCATCAGATATAGAACCCCTGCTAGATATAGGACCTCTCCGGAAGATCTTGGAAGAGTTGGGTGGAGAGGTAGCGCTCGCCCGTATCGGGGAGGATCACCACGATCATGCGCCCGGCGTTTTCCGGCCGCTTGGCTACCTGCACGGCCGCCCACGCAGCGGCCCCGGAGGAGATCCCGACGAGGATGCCCTCCTCGCGGGCAAGGCGGCGGGCCATTTGCAGCGCGTCCGAGCCATTCACCGTGATTGTCTCATCGAGGATGTCCAGACGGAGCACGTCTGGGATGAAGCCAGCGCCGATGCCCTGGATGGGGTGAGGACCGCGTCGCCCTTCGGTGATCATCGGGGACTCGGCCGGCTCGACCGCCACGATTCGCAGCCCGGGCTTGCGTGGCTTGAGCGCCTCGCCAATGCCCGTGAGGGTACCTCCGGTGCCAACCCCGCCGACAACGATATCCACCTGGCCATCCGTATCGCGCCAGATCTCCTCGGCGGTGGTGCGGCGGTGGATATCCGGGTTGGCAGAGTTGCGGAACTGCTGGGGCATCCAGCGGTTGGGGGCTTCCGCCACCAACTCCTCGGCCCGGCGCACGGCCCCTGGCATTCCCTCGGCTCCCGGCGTGAGTACGAGCTGCGCACCGAGCATCTTCAGGAGTGAGCGACGCTCCTGGCTCATCGTCTCCGGCATGACGAGCACCAGCTTATAGCCACGAGCGGCGCAGACAGACGCCAGTGCGATCCCTGTGTTGCCGGAGGTCGGTTCGATCAGAACCGTCTCCTTGTTGATCAACCCTGCTGCTTCCGCCGCATCGATCATGGCCACTCCGATGCGATCCTTGATGCTGGAGCAGGGATTGAACATCTCCAACTTCGCGACGACCGTGGCCTCGGCCCCTTCCACGACTCGGTTCAGCCGGACGAGCGGTGTCCCGCCTGCTAACCGTGTGATGTCACTGGCGATCTTCACCTTTCCACTCCTTCAGGCGTCACTATAACACCAGTCCTGAACGAATGTCAAGGTGATCCTCAGGCGTTTGGAGTCACAGCGCGGGCTGTGCAGGGGCGCGCACAAACACCCGCGCTGCTTGTGGGCAAAGCCCTGCCGGGCCGGGTCACGATGGGCACTTGCCGATGGGTATGCCCTTGTCACCCATACGTGTCCGCCCCCTCCATCCACGGCATCGGTGTCCCGGGATGGGCGGTCGTCGGGACGGTTTACCTCATGATTCCGGCACCCTGGATCGTGCGGTCTTCGGGCTCAGCGCGGGCTGTCCTCCTCCATGTCGCGCGGGCGCATGGCGCCAACATCGATGGGGCCGGTGCACAGCTCCTCCAGCTCTTCGTTGGGCGATCCGGGGAAGCCGAGATCGCCACGGGTGGGCAGTTCGCTGGCGCCGACATCCATTCCGGGGACGGCTTCTGGGCCCGTCGTGTCCACCACGTTCTCGCCGGTGGGCGCATCACCCGTGAATGTGCGTTCAATGCGCCCCTTTGCCTGCTCTCGATCCGAATCCATAGCGCTCTCTCCCTCGAAGCCGGCGTGCCGATGCGGCCATCTAGGTGCTTGTTCCGGCGCGCTGCCCCGCCTTCAGCTTCATCCTCTGGCGTGGCGCTTCTGGCCGGACGACTCCAAAGAGTTGTTTCGCGTCCGGCTTTCCCCGGCTGGCGTCCTACCAAACCCAGGGAGATAGTGGGAGAGGAGTGGGGAAGGGAGGTCGTGTCAGGAAGGATGGAGGAACCGCGGTAGCTCACGCACTCCTGAAACCGCTGCAGGAGAATGCGCCGCCTGCCCCTCCTGGCACGGTGGGCCGGGGGTGGGGCTTCCCCGAGAGGAGCGCATCTAGCTCAGCCTCGCGCCCAGGAGAGTCTGCCCCCGGGCGCGCTCTCTCTTGTCAGACGAAGGGGTTTTCATCCTCGGAACCGGCGGGCTCCTCGGGAGGCGCGTTCAGCGGCGAGCGGAAGAACTGCTCGATCTGCTCGCGGCTGACAAGCACCTCGCGCGGCTTGGCACCATCCAGGGCGCTGACGATCCCGCGCTCCTCCATCATATCGATGAGGCGCGCCGCGCGCGTGTAGCCGATGGAGAACTTCCGCTGCAACATCGAGGTGGACGCCCGGCGGGTGGTCACCACGAGGCGAACCGCGTCCTCGAAGAGGCTGTCTTCGGCCCCATCCGCGTCTCCGCCCCCGGCGTGGCCGTTGCCGCCGGCGTTCGGGGCTTCCACCGGCTCCGCGGTGTAGACCGGGGTTGCCTGGCGGCGGAGATACTCGACGAGTGTCTCGATCTCGCGTTCGCTGACGTAAGCCCCCTGAATGCGCACCGGCTTCGCGGCTCCGATCGGCTCGAAGAGCATGTCGCCCCGGCCCAGGAGACGCTCGGCGCCGCGCTTATCGAGGATGGTGCGGCTATCGATGTGCGAGGAGACGGCAAAGGCGATACGCGAGGGGATGTTCGCTTTGATCAGGCCGGTGATTACATCGACAGAGGGCCGCTGCGTGGCGATCACCAGGTGGATGCCGGTCGCGCGCGCGAGCTGCGCCAGGCGGCAGATCGTCTGCTCCACCTCGGCGGCGAGCTGCAGCATCAGATCCGCCAGCTCATCGACCACGATGACGATGAAGGGAAGCTGTTCCAGACCTTCCTCTGCGGCGCGTGCCTGGTAGGAATAGATATCGCGGCAGCCGTTCTTCTCCAGCAGCTCGTAGCGGCGGTCCATCTCGCGCACCGCCCAGTTGAGCATGCCCGCTGCCTTCTTGATGTCGGTGATCACCGGGTAGAGCAGGTGTGGGATACCATCGAAGAGGCTAAGCTCCACGCGCTTTGGGTCGACCAGGAGGAACTTCACCTCCTCCGGCTTCACCCGGAAGAGAATACTCGCGATGAGGCCGTTGAGGCAGACGCTCTTTCCCGAGTTCGTCGCTCCCCCGATCAGCAGGTGCGGCATGCGCGCCAGGTCGGCCACCCACGAGCGCCCGGTGACGTCCTTGCCGAGGGCGAAGGTGAGTTTGGACGTGGCGTTCTGAAACTCGGGCGATTCCACCACATCGCGCAGGGGCACCATGGCCATGGACTTGTTCGGCACCTCGATGCCGATAGCCGCCTTGCCCGGAATCGGCGCCTGGATCCGCACATCCAGCGCCGCCAGGTTCATGGCGATGTTATCGCCGAGCGACTCGATCCGGTTCACGCGAATCCCGGGGGCAAGCCGGATCTCGTAGCGGGTGAAGGTGGGGCCCTGGGCAATCTCCACTACCTTGGCCTCGATCTTGAACTGGGCGAGCGTCTCTTCGAGGATCTTGATGTTGCGCGCCGTATCGCTCACCGCTCCGGGGCCATCAGGCACCACCTGCGCCACCTGCAGCAGCGTGGTGGGCGGTAGCGTATACTCCCGCTGGGTGGCCGCCGGATCGCCTTCCTCCTCGGCCTTTTCCTCCACCTGTTCCGCTGATTCGGCCGGCGCCTCTGCCGGTTTCGCCTTTGCCGGCTTCTTCGGCGCGGGGGGCTCCTCGGCTGGCGCCTCCTCGACCGCTGGCTCCGGTTCCTTCTTGCTCCTCGCGTTCCAGAGAACCGGCTGGATCGGCTCCGGCTCGGGTTCCGCCTCCGGCTCGGGTTCAGGTTTTGGTTCGGGGAGAACCGCGACCGCCGGCTCCTCGGCAGGTGCCTCGGCTTCCTTCTTGCCCTTGCTCTTGCCAACTGGCTTGCCCAAGGGAAGATCCGCATCAATGAAGGGCGACTTGCGAGGCACTGCCTTGGCTTCGCTCTCGTGCGCGCGGAGCCCACCGGCGCTGCGCACCGCGGCCGCGCCTCGCGAGGCGCCGCGCGATACACTCCGGATCAGATCCGGCAGGGGAATATCCAGGATGAGGAGAAGTGCAAGGAGCGCCGTGGCGATCAACAGGATGCACGCCCCGATGTTGCCCACCCACCCGCGGAGTGTGCCGCCCACAAGCGCGCCCACCCATCCGCCGTAGGCGGCCCGGAGTTGTGTGTCGCCGTCCAGACCAGGCGTCACTCCGCATACCTGCACCAGGGAGACGTAGGAGACCACGAGCAAGCAGATGCCCAGGGTGGCTTCATCAAATGCCAGCTTCTCCGGATCGACCAGGAGCAGCGCCCCGGTCACCAGCAAGGCAAGCGGCACGAAGAGAGCCCCCCGCCCGGCAAAGGCATGGAGTGCTCCGGCGACCAGCTTGCCGAGCACGCCGGTTCCCGATGGGAGCAGCAAGAAGGTGAGGCCGAGAAGCCCAGCGGCTATCAACGCGATGCTCATGGCATCGCGCGCGAAGCCCTGGTTTCGGCGCTGCCGGCGCCGCTTCGGGGCTTGCGATGGCTCCTTACGCGCGCTCTGCCGGGGTCTGGCTGGTCGTGTGGTGGTACTCCTGGGCATTACAACTCCGTCGCGGCCACTGCCCACCGTGTTGGGCCCGGGCACGCCTGGCAAGCGCGCCGGACCCGCAGGGGACCGGTAGCCGGAGCCGCTACTTGCTCATACAGTCAACGAAAGGCAGTGGGGTGTCCTGGGTTCGCAGCGGGCCATCGTTCCCACAGACGGGCTTCCGCCTGTGATCTTGAGCGCGAAAAGGAGCGACCGGCGGAGCGGATGGCGCGCGGGCGGACTCTCAGGGCCTCTGCTATCGGGCGCCTTCCTCTTCATTCCGGTAGATCCTGGGCAGACGGCTCGCGAGCGCGGCGAGCACTTCGTGCTCGATCGTCTCCGTGCGCCCGGCGATCTCGGCGGCGGTGATCGTCTCGCTCCCCTGTTGACCGAGGAGAACGACCTCGTCACCGACCTGCGCCTCGGGCACATCGGTCACCTCTATCATGAACTGGTCCATGCAAATGCGTCCCCGGATCGGGACGCGACGCCCGCGCAACAGAACTTCGCCGTTATTCGAGTTGCGGCGCGAAAAGCCATCAGCATAGCCGAGGGGCACAATCGCGATCCGGCCGTCGCGCGCCATGCGATAGGCCAGTCCATAGCCGACGCACTCTCCCTGCCGCAACGACTTCACCGAGACGATGCGCGCCTTCAAGGAGAGTGCCGGGCGCACACCGAGCACCGTCTCGGCGCCGGGGTAGGGGGGGATGCCGTAGAGGAGAAGCCCCGGCCGGACAAAATCGTGATGTACCTCGGGGAGACGGAGGATCGCGGCGCTGTTCGCGGCGTGCGCGCGCGGCGGCCGAATGCCGCTGGCCCGCATGCGCTGAAGGCAGGTGTGAAACGCCGCCACCTGCTCCTGGGCGTAGTCCAGATCGGGCGCGTCCGCCGTGGAGAAGTGCGTCGAAGCCGCCTCCACGGAGAGCGCGGGCAGCGAGAGGATGCGCCGCAGGAGATCGGGGGCATCCTCGGCCCGGACACCACAGCGGCCCATGCCGGTATCGACCTTCAGATGCACGTGCGCCGTTTTGCCCTGGCGGCGCGCGGCCTCCGAGAATGCACGCGCCAGATCGTAGTCGCCGATGCTGGCCGCAATCTCGTAGGCGACGTACTCCTCGGCCTCGCTGGCGAGCGGGGTGCCAAGGACCAGAATCGGTGCCTCAACCCCCGCGTCACGCAGCGCGCGCGCTTCAGAGACCAGCGCCGTTGCCACGCCGAACGCGCCGGCGCGCAACGATGCCCGAGCTACCTCCACCAAGCCGTGCCCGTAGGCGTTCGCCTTCACCACCGCCAGCACGCTGCACCGGGAATGAGTGTGACTTTGGATGGCCCTCACGTTGTGCTGGATTGCGGCGAGGTCGACCTCTACCCAGGCAGGCCGCCCCGTTTCCATAGCACGAGTATGTTAGCACAACGGGCACGCTGTGTCAAATCGGGGCACACCTGCCGGGCGCCGGAGCGCCGCGCTGCGTGCCGGCCGGAAACACCGTGCCGCGAGAGAGACGGGCGCTTGAATCCTGGTTCTCACGCCCTCTCCCTCGTCCCGCGCGGTGCCGCGTTAGGCGGCAGGAGCCGGTTTTCTGCGCGGCGGACCCGCATGCCCCAACTGGCGGATCTCCTGCACCGCCGCCTGAATATCGACGGGGTTGCCTGCCGAGAAGTCGCGAAACGCCTCCACCGCGACCTCGACGGCGCGCCGGGTGGCGCGGCTGCCGGCCGGGCTCACGATGATCCGGCGGCGCTCGCGGCCGTTCTCGACGGCGCGCGTTTCGTTGGGCAGGCCCGCCGCGCGATGCAGGCTCCTGATCGTGAACGCAATCAACTCCTCCAGCGAATCACGCCAGGGCCGAGGGAGCGGACGGATCCCCTCTCGTACGGATCCCGGATCCAGGATCGAGCGAACCGCCGTCACGACCAGTTCGTGGAACGCGCTCATGCGGTGGCGGCACGCGCTCTCGCCCGCCTCTGGCGCCAGATCAATCGCCAGCACTGCCTCGTCGGAATAGGCGCTTGGGCCCTCCACCACTCCCACTCGTGCGATCTCCATCCTCAACTCCCCTACCGCGAGAACGACCCCCGACCTTTACGAACCCGAGCAGCATCGCGCGCGTTCTGGCGGCTCGATCGGGCCGGCGAGGATGTCCCTCCCGGCCGGCGCGTCTATTGCGTGGATACCCGCAAACGAGATGCCACAAACGCCCACCACCCGGTCGGTGTGCGCAGAGGGGCGGGATGGGGGCGTGGGCAACGGCCAAGGAGGAGTGCCCGGATGGGGCGAAAGAGTGAGACAGGGAGACGCCTGACAAAACGCCTCCCGATGCAGTGGAGCGCGCCTTCTCGACGCGATGATCGGTTGTGAGGAGATGCCATGAAGCTCGGAGCGAACTCAGTCCTCTTCGGCGGCCATTCGATGGAAGCGGCTTTTCGGTATATCGCCATGGCGGGATACGACGGCATCGAGCTGTCGGCTATCGAAGGCATGAGCGAGCACCTGGTGCTCTCGCGATGGCGCGAGCTGGCGCCGGAGATCAAGCGCCTTTCGCGGGAATACGGCCTGGAGCTGCTGGCGATGGAGCAGCCCTCGCAGGACCCGGAGCGGATGGAGCAAGCCTTCCAGGCCGCAGTGGAGATTGGCATCCCCATCGTCAACTGCGGCCCAGGAGGGACGACGGGTGACGAGGCCAGCCTGCAGGAGCGAATCGATTCTCTTGGCCGCCTGGCCACGATGGCCGAGAAGTATGGCGTCACCCTCTGCGTGAAGGCGCATGTTGGCGCCGCCATCTACAACACGCCGACGACGCTGCGTGTGATGGAGGCGATCCAGAGCCCGGCCTTCGGCATCGATATGGATCCCTCGCATATCTACCGCGCCGGCGAAAACCCGGTCGAGGCGATCGCCGCGGTGGTCTCACGCGTCAAGCATATTCATATCCGCGACTGCAAGGGCCGGCAGCAGAGCCCAGGGAAGCCCGAGATGCAGGCGAACGGTCGCGGGGATATCGACCTCCTCGGCTACATTCGTGTCCTCCATGAGAACGGGTACACGGGCCCCGTCAATCTGGAGGTGATCGGCGCCAAGGAGTACTCGCTGGAGCAATGCTGCATCATCGCTGCCGAGGCGCGCGGGCACATGCAGGCCTGTCTCCAGGCCTGCGGCGCCCGGTGATCCCCCTGGCACCAGTCGGAACCTGCGCGCCGGCACCGGCCGCGCCTCTTCCCCATCTGCGTGGCCTTCCTCCCTCCGGGGCAGGAGGGCCATCGCAGTTTTCGGCGAGCTGGGATTCCGAGATAAGGAGAGTGCTGCGCACGCGCGGAGCTCGAAGCACCGCGCTGCTTGTGAGCGAAGCCCTGCCGGGCTGGGTTGGGGATACTCCCAGACGTTGCAAAACGGCGGTGGCTGGGAGGGGAAGCCCTGAAAGGGCTTTGCCGGAAAGCAGCGCGGTGCTTTTAGC
>JAAZEM010000092.1 GCA_012512265.1 Armatimonadota bacterium
CTCATCCGCTCAGGAATGAGATAATATACACCAGCAGGCTACTGCTGGAGGGAGAAGAAAACGAATGAAGTCGATGCTCCGAAAGCTCTGGGCTGAGGAAGAAGGCCAAACGCTGGTCGAATACGCTTTGATCATCGCGTTGATTGCAGTCGCTGCTGTTAGCGCGATGACTTACCTAAGCGGTAAGGTTCAGGCGAACTATAGCTCGGTCGGTGACAAGCTCTGATGCATCACCAGAGTGCTCTTCCTGCGGGCAGTTAGGATTGCACCCTTAGTTAGCCCGCTCTGCCCTGCAGAGGAACGGCGCAGGAGTCAGTGGCAAAGGAGCACTCGCCAAGAACATCCTTTTCAGCGATTCAGGGGCGCGCGCAGCGCGCCTCTGAGCTTTGGTTCCTCGGGCGGCACCTCGCCCGCTAGGGCGCGGGCCTAGCTGGCACCATCAGCACTGCTGTAGCATCGCGGTACACCTCGCACCACCGCCCGGAAGCCCGCGCGCGCTCCTCCAGTTTCTCCTGGCTTTTCCGGTCCAGCAGCAACCCGTCGATCCGATACCTGGCCAGGGTCTCCTCGACATTGTATCCCGCGCTGGCAAACCGGCAGTCGTTGATCTGGTCCACCGGATAGAACTCGAAGCGGGGATCGATGAAGACCGGTTGCTCCGGCGCCGCCCAGATCAGGTAGCTCCCGAAGCCCGTGGTGTGGAACAGCCGCTTGGGGCGTTCTTCCGGCGGGAGCGCGCGCAGCTTCTCCACCGCCTTGACCGGCGTGTCCTCCGTGAGCAACGACACCGGACGCCCCAGGAGGGGGCGGATCCACGGCAGCGACAGAACGACCGCGGTCGCCAGCGCGCTGACTAGCACGGCGTTGGCCGCGGGGATCCCCTGTCCCGCGCCATCCCGCTTGCTGGCCGGCGGCGCGTCACTCCAGTGCGACGCCAGGGCCTCGGCGAGCGGGAGATAGGCCACCATCGCAAACCACACGATGTTGCGCCCGGCCGAGAGCCCCAGCCAGAGGAACGCCAGCACGAGGAAGAGGTCGGTGAGCGCCGGGCGCCGGCGCGCGTAGATCAGCGCCACGAAGAGAGCGATCACCAGCGCGAAGAAGATCGCGCCAGCCGCGTCTCTGGGTGTCGGGGGCGCCCATTCGGTCACGAGGTTCACCACGCTCTTCGCGGTCATCAGGTGGCTCACATAGCCCAGCACGCGCGGACCGGTGGGGTTGGCGAGAGTTGCCAGCGCCACGGCCACGGTATAGCCGGCCAGCCGCCACCACTCGCGCGCCGGGAGGGCGCCGGAATCTCCTGCCTTGCGACGGATCCCCTCCCCCAGCAGCACCAGGCCCATCAAGCCCAACCCCAGCGGGAAGGAGCCATGCAGGTTCACCCACACGGCCATCATCGGTACCAGCGGCCAGAGAGTGCGCCACCACCGTTGACGGTAGCCGGTCAGGATCACCAGGAAGCTGGCGAAGAGCGGGATGGCGTAGCTCTGCGGGCGGATGCTCCAGTTAGTGTAGGCGTTCGGCTCGATGGCCAGGAGAAGCACCGCCGCGGCCAGGCGGAGCCGCCCCGTCTTCCGGACGACCATCCAGAGGAGCAACAGGTAGGCCACTGCCATTAGCACCGCCTGGACCACCACGAGCAGCGGCAGCCCGCCCGCCTGGTGAAGCGCGTACATCACGCACTGCGCCAGCCACCCCTGATTGAAGTACGGCTCACCTGCGCGCGTGAAGGAGAAGGAATCGACCGTGGGGATCCACCCCTCGCGAACGATGATCCGGCCCATCGCCACGTGCCACCAAAAGTCGTGGGGCGCAACGCGGGTGAGGAGCGGCACGATCATGGTGACCGCCACCGCCGCGGCGAGGTAGACGTTGTCCAGGCTCAGGAAACGGCGGGCCTCGAACGAGAGTGCTTCGCGCCGGGGCTTCATGCGAGCCACTCCAACCGTTGCCCTAATGAGCAGATGCACTCCACGCCTGCGGCACGGAGACGCCAGTCACAAAAGAACGTTTCCATCTTATCCACTTCATTCTGTTGCCACCGGCTTCGATTCCTTCCGCCGGATCGGCGGGCCAAAAGGGGCCCTGCCCGTCCGAGAATGAGATGTGGCAGGACTATTGGCCCAGATTGAGTGGGCCGCCCTTCCCATGCGCACTCTATGGGCGCTTGCCAGAATCATGGGTAGAGGCCCTCGTGGAAGGAGATGCACATGAAGTCTCTGCTGTGCAAGCTGTGGGTGGAGGAAGAAGGGCAAACGCTGGTTGAATACGCCCTCATCATTGCCCTCATCGCCGTCGCGGCGATCGCCGCGATGTCCTACCTCAGCGGCAAGGTGCAAACGAACTACAGCTCCGTCGGCAATCACCTCTGACGGTCTGAATAGGGGTGTTCGTAACCTGAGAGCACCGGGGGCGTGCTGCC
>JAAZEM010000093.1 GCA_012512265.1 Armatimonadota bacterium
GCTAAAAGCACCGCGCTGCTTTCCGGCAAAGCCCTTTCAGGGCTTCCCCTCCCAGCCACCGCCGTTTTGCAACGTCTGGGAGTATCCCCAACCCAGCCCGGCAGGGCTTCGCTCACAAGCAGCGCGGAGCTTCGAGCTCCGCGCGTGCGCGGCACTCTTCTTATCTCGGAATCCCAGTCAACGCTGCCAGGCGGTTGCGCCGCCTCTCCCGCGTAGGATATAATAAAGTGCAGCGCGGTTTTCCCGGGCGGGTTGCTACCGCGGAAAGGTTGTCAGAAATGCCCAAGGTTGTTGTTCTCCCCAAGGAGGTCGCGGATAAGATTGCCGCCGGCGAAGTGGTCGACCGGCCAGCATCTGTCGTCAAGGAGCTCGTGGAGAACAGCATCGACGCCGGCGCCACGCGCGTGGAAGTGGAGCTTGAGGAGGGGGGCAAGCGCCGGATCACCGTCACCGACAACGGCTGCGGGATGCTCCTCGAGGATGCCGTCCTCGCCCTTGAGCGCCACGCCACCAGCAAGATCCGCGCGGCAGACGACCTCTTCTCGATCCGCACCCTCGGGTTTCGCGGCGAGGCGCTCCCCAGCATCGCCGCTGTCTCGCACCTGCGGATCCAGACGCGCGCGGTGGGGGAAGACACCGGCGTTGAGGTGACCGTCGACCAGGGCGGCATCGCCGCCGCCGAGCACCGCGGCGTGCCCCAGGGCACTCAGGTGACGGTGACCCACCTCTTCAGCAACGTGCCCGCCCGCCTGAAGTTCCTGAAGACCACGCAAACCGAGCTCAGCCACATCATCGACCTGATGGTCCGCTTCGCGCTCTCCTATCCCGGCATCCATTTCAAGCTGGCGCACAATGGCCGGATCGTCTTCCAATCGCCCGGCTCGGGCGACCCGCTGAACACTGTGGTGGCCGCCTATGGAAGGGAAGTGGCGAAGGAGATGCTTCCGGTGGCCAGCCCGGAAGAGACGCCGGTCCGGGTGCGCGGCTACACCTCCCGGCCCTCGATGACACGCACGAGCCGCTCGCACCAGGCATTCTTCGTGAACGGACGGCTGGTGCGCTCTCCCCTGCTCTCCCGCGCGCTCGACGAGGCCTATAAGGGCTACGTGCCCGCCGGGCGCTATCCGGTCGCCTGCCTCTTCATCGACGTGGATCCGGCGCAGGTGGATGTGAACGTGCACCCCACCAAGATGGAAGTGCGCTTTGCTTCGGAGCGCGAGGTCTTCAGCGCCGCCGTGAGCGCGATCCGCCGCGCGCTCATGGGGGTGAACCTGGCCCAGCCGGCGTTCCCGACGCGCGTCGAGCAGAGCATCCAGGCCCAGACGGTGCCCGACGACCCCTTCGCCGATCCGGACGAGAAGCCTGCGGAATCCGGCAAAGCCGCTCCTGCTCCAGACGGAGTGCGCGAGCCAGCCGTTTCCGTGCCATACTCCCCGACAGCGCGCCCACCGCTTCCACCAGCCAGCTGCCCCGTCGAGAAGCCACCGGAGTGGCGCCTGAAGCCGACAGAGACGCAGCCCGCGCTTACCTTCGAAGACGCGGCTAGGGCACCGGCAAGGGAAGAAGCCCCGCCGGCCGTGGTCCCCGCGGCGGACGCGCCCAGCGCTCCCCCGGCCGAGAAGACAACACTTCCGAACCTGACGCCGGTGGCACGGGTGTTGGATACCTACCTCATCTGCGAGGGCCCGGACGCGATCTATATCATCGACCAGCACGCCGCCCACGAGCGCGTGATCTACGATGCCCTCATGCGCCGCGAAGAGAACGACATCGCGCCCCAGCCGCTCCTGATCCCGCTGACGCTCAACCTCTCGCACTCCGACGCGGCGGCCCTGGAGAGCCACCGCGAGGCGCTTCAGGAGCTCGGGTTTGAGATCGAGCCGTTCGGGCGTGATACCTACGTCTTGCGCAGTGTACCCTCGATCCTCGTCGGGCGCAACTACGAGGCGATGCTCCGGGATCTCCTGGACGACCTGCGCGAGCGCGAGCGCACCGGTCGCCTGGAGGAGATGCGCTCGGAGATCTGCGCCCTTGTGGCCTGCCACTCGGTGACGCGCTCCGGGGATCCGCTTTCGCCCGAGGAGATGGCGCGCCTGGTGCAAGACCTGCGCGCGAGTCCGTCACCCTACACCTGCGCCCACGGCCGGCCCACGCTGCTGGTCCTTTCCCGTTCCGATCTGGAGCGCCAAATCGGAAGAGGATAGAGAAAAGCCGCCCCCTCCTCCAGCCAGGAAGCAGGGCCCTGCGTAGCGTATACCTGTGGCATGGCTGGACACCATCCCGGACCCATGCGGCCCGTTCCCGAGCAGAAGGCGGGTGCAAGCGCCCGCCAGGCGATTCTCACGCGACGCACCGCGGCCATCTTCTTGCCGACCATCGCCGTGCTGGCCTACTTCACCACCTATTCCGAGTGCGTCGTCGCGGCCACCAGTTTCCACTCGCTCTCCCCGCCGATGAACATCGTGCTGGCGCTTGCGCTTCTGGCGGGCGTGCTTGGCCCTGGGCACCGCGCACTTCGCCGCGGCAGCAAGCTAGCCGACACCGGGCTAGCCGTCTTTCTCTTCCTCCTCGCGCTCATCTTCGCCGATATCGCGCTCCTCTTCGTCTCCAGCCTCACGCCGGGCCTGCGGCAGTGGCTGCCGGACCGCCTGGGGCACTATCCAGCGCTCGCGGCGACCGCGCTCCTCTACCTTCCGGCGCGCGCGCTCCTGCGCCGTGCGGAGCCTCTGCGCCCCAGCGAGATGCTCTCGGTCTACGTCATGCTGATGGTCGGCACGCTCGTCACCTCGTACGGCGTCATCCACTTCATGGTGCCCACCATCACGTCGCCTTACTACTTCACCTCGCCGGAGAACCGCTGGGACACCCTCTTCGGCTCGCACCTGGTCTCCTGGCTCCATATCTCCAACCCCGACACGGTGCGCGCCTTCTGGGAGAGCGGGCGCTGGGGCGTGCCCTGGGCGCAGTTCCTCCGTCCGCTGGCCGCGTGGCTCGTCTTCATCGTGGCGGCTATCTGGGTGATGCTCTGCTTGATGTCGCTCGCCGCCCGGCAATGGACCGACAGTGAGCGCCTCACCTTCCCGCTGGTGTACCTCCCGCTGGAGATCGTGCGCCCCGAGGCGACGCAACGCGGCGGCTTCTTCCGAAGCCCGTTGATGTGGGCAGGCGTGGCGGTTCCCGTGATCCTGCATACGATCAACGGCCTGCATGTCTACTTCCCCAGCGTGCCGGCGCTGATGTTCCGCCACTACAACCTCGGCCAGTTCTTCCAGCAGCGCCCCTGGAACGCCATCGGCTACCTGGATATCACCTTCTACCCGAACCTGGTCGGCTTCACGTACCTGCTGACGATGGAGGTCTCCTTCTCCTGCTGGTTCTTCTTCTTGTTGCGCAAGCTGGAACCGGTCCTCGGCGCCGCCACGGGCTACTCGGATACCGCCACCGCGGGCGGGTTCACTTTTCCGTTCATCGACCAGCAGGCAACGGGCGCCTTCCTGGGTGTCGCGGTGCTCGGGGTATGGGTGGGCCGGCGGCACTTTGCCGAGATCATACGCCAGGCACTGCGCGACCCGCGCGCCGGCGAGGGTGTGGCGCCGATGCCGTATCGCTCCGCGCTTCTGGGCGCTCTGGGCGGGGCTGCTTTCCTGGTCCTCTGGGCGCGAGCGGCGGGGCTCAGCCTCTGGGTGGGCGTGGCCTTCTTCGCTCTCTTCTTCGCGTGGTGCGTCGCCCTCAGCCGCATCCGCGCCGAGGCGGGACTCGGCGGCATCACCGGCCCGATGACGCCCCAGGAGACGATGTTCATGGCCGGGGGCCACAGCCTCTTCGGCGTGCAGAACCTCACCGTGCTGGCAACACTGCGCTGGCTGACTACGGACCTGCGCTCGCTGGCGAGCGTGATGCCCGCGCAGATGGATGACTTCAAGATCGCCGAGAGCGGAGGACTGCAGGCGCGCACGCTCCCGCGGGCGCTCGTCTTTGCCGCCGTCGCCGCCTTTATCATCACGCTGGTGATCTACCTGCCAATCGTCTTCCGTACCGGTGGCGTGAAGATGAGCTCCCAGCGATTCCTCGATGTGCCCGTCACGCCCTTCCGGCAGCTTGCCACCTCGATCGCGAGCCCGCGCGAGGCGGATCGCGTCGCCACGTTCTACACCGCGTTCGGATTCGCGTTCTCGATGCTCCTCTCGTGGCTGCGCCTGAAGTTCCTCTGGTGGCCGTTCCACCCCATCGGCTACGCCGTCGGCTTCTCGCGGCGCACCATCGAGTGGATGTGGTTCAGCCTCTTCCTGGGGTGGTTCCTGAAGCTGCTCGTGATCCGCGCCGGCGGCCTGAAGGCCTACCGCCACATGATGCCGTTCTTCCTGGGGATGATCCTCGGCGAGTTCGGCATGGGTGTGATCTTCGGGGTGCTCGGGTCGCTATGGCCAGAAACCGCCGGATACCAGTTGTACCCATGACCCCGGTCCAGTGCCACAGGAGTCTCCGGGGCGCGCCGGGAACTACTGCTCCTGGGAAATCCGAAGCCTCGAAAGCAACGCGCACCCCGGCGCGCGGCGCTAAAAGCACCGCGCTGCTTGCAAGCCAAGCCCTGCCGGGCTGGATTGGGGATATACCCGGATGTCTCAAAACGGCGGTGGCTGGGAGGAGAAGCCCTGAAAGGGCTTTGCAAAGAAGCAGCGCGGTGCTTCGAGCTCCGCGCGTGCGGGCAGCTCTCCTTATTTCGGAATCTCAGACTGCCCCCGAGGGGAGTGACCGATGAGCCAGACACCCGCCAGGCCGAATATCCTTCTGATTATGACCGACCAGCACCGGGGCGACTGCCTCGGGTGCGCCGGGCATCCCGTCGTCGAGACGCCCTATCTCGACCAGCTCGCCGCTGAGGGCACTCGTTTTCGGTGTGCCTACACCGCCGTGCCCTCCTGCATTCCCGCGCGCGCCACGCTGATGACTGGCATGCACCAGTGGCATACCGGCATCCTGGGGATGGGGCGCAGCGGCGGCAACATGACTACCGCTTACCGGCACACCCTTCCGGGAGAGCTAGGGCGCGCCGGCTACCATACCCAGGGCATCGGCAAGATGCACTTTCACCCCCAGCGTGCCCGCTATGGTTTCGACAACCTGATCCTGGACGAAAGTGGGCGCGAGCTCTCGCCCGGCTTCAAGAGCGACTACCGCCAGTGGTTCGAGGAGCACAAGGAGGGCGCCTACGACTACCGCGATCACTCTGTGGACTGGAACTCCTGGATGAGCCGGCCCACGCACCTCCCCGAGCACCTCCACCCCACGCACTGGACCGCGCAGCAGGCGATTGAGTGGCTCGGCCGGCGCGACCCAACCCAGCCGTTCTTCCTGAAGGTGAGCTTCGCTCGGCCGCATTCGCCCTATGACCCGCCTCAAGTCTACTACGATCTCTATCGCGACCGGCCACTTCCCGAGCCGCATCTCGGCGGTTGGGCGCACATCCACGCGGGCCGCCCGGAACAGCACGATGTCAATGCCTGGCGCAGCCGGCGCTCTCCAGAGGAGATCCGCCGCGCGCGCGCCTGCTACTATGGCTCAATCACCTTCATCGACCACCAGATTGGCCGCATCCTCTACGAGCTGCAGCGCTACCACCGCGAGGTATGGCAGAACACCCTCGTCCTTTTCCTCTCCGACCATGGCGACATGCTGGGCGACCATCACCTCTGGCGCAAGACCTACGCCTACGAGGGCTCGGCCCATATCCCGTTCATCGTCCGCCCGCCAGCGAGCTGGGGATGGCCCCGCGGCCAGGTCCTCGATCACGTCGTTGAGATCCGCGACGTGATGCCCACCCTCCTCGAGGCGGCGGGCGTGCCGGTGCCCGAGACCGTGGATGGCAGCAGCCTCCTCCCCCTGGTCCAGGGGCAAGCAGAAACGCCCTGGCGGGAGTATATCCAGGGCGAGCATGACTGGTGCTATAGCCACGAGCAGGCGAACTTCTACGTCACGGACGGACGCTGGAAGTACATCTGGTTCCCATACCTCGGAACGGAGCAGCTCTTCAACCTGGAGAGTGATCCAGGCGAGTGCCACAACCTGGCAGAGGATCCTGCCTGCGCGCAGGCACTCGCGGCCTGGCGCAGCCGGCTGGCGCGCGAGTTGGAGGAACGCGATTGCGGCCTGGTGAGAAATGGCCGTCTGGTGCGCCTCGAGCTCGACCAGGTGATCAAGAGCCCGCACCTGTACCGGTATGGGTGCGCGTGATCGCCCCCCAATGTATCGGAGGGCCGGGCGAAAGGAGGCACCGCGCTGCAACCCTGCGCGCGGATCGGCCCGGCCCCTCTCGCGCCTGGCTTTCCATCCCCGCGGTCAGAAGGCAAGGAGGGAGAGCGGAGGCTTACTCGTCGCGGCGGATCACCCGACCGTAGCAGCCCTCGGTGACCTCGCCTTCCCGGACGGCGATCTGGCCGTTCACGATCACCCAGGGGATCCCCTCCGGATACCGGTGCTGGTCGGTGAACGTGGCCCGGTCGATGATCCGGTTCCAGTCGAAGAGCACGAGATCGGCATACTTCCCTTTTGCCAAGACGCCCCGATCTTTTATTCGGAAGCGCTCGGCGGCCATCGAAGTGCACTTGCGCACCGCTTCCTCCACCCCGAAGAGGCCCTCGTCGCGCCCGTAATGACCGACGATCCGCGGGAAGGTGCCATAGTTGCGTGGATGCGAAACCCCCTCGCCGTAGACGCGCAGGTGGCTATCGGATCCCGCCATCACCAGGGGGTGGCGGTAGAAGGTGCGGATGTTCTCCTCGCACATCAGGAAGTAGATGCAGGAGATCCCGCCCTGCTGGAGGAGGTCAATCGCCACGTCGATCACGTCGGCGCCCCGCTCCTCGGCGAGCTCGTTCAGGCGCTTCCCCTCAATCTCGGGCTGGGGCTTCAGCGGCGCGAAGAGGACGTTCTGGGGCCCGCCGATCAGGTCGAGCTGGTCCGCGATGGCGCGCCGGGCGTCGGGGTACCAGGCCGGGTCGCGTAGCGAGCTCATCCCGCCGCGCCGGGCCGTCTCGGCCTGTGCCCACATCGGCAGGAGCGAGGTGAGTCCGGTGAAGCACGCCGTGTAGGGATAGCGGTCGGCCATCACGTCGACGCCACGGCTAGACGCGCGTTCCATCAGGCTGAGGAGGGCGTCCACCTTCCACCAGTTGCGCTGGCCGTAGGTCTTGATGTGGGAGATCTGGACGGGAAGGCCCGCGCGGGCGCCGATTTCAATGATCTCTTCGGCGGCGCCGAGGAGGCCATCGCCCTCATTCCGGATGTGGCTGGCGTAGAGGCCGCCGCGCGCTGCCACCGGCTTCGTCACCTCGATGATCTCATCGGTGGTCACGAACGCCGGGAAGTAGCCCGTGGAGATGCCGAGCGCGCCGGCGTCCATGCCCTGCTCCACCATGCGCTGCATCTGGCGGATCTCATCCGGGTTGGCCGGCCGGCCCCACTCCTTGACGACCTGGGCGCGCAGCGTGCCCATGCCGAGCAGCATCGCATAGTTTTGCCGGATGGGCGCCCGGCTCACCGCTTCGAAGTGCTCATCCAGCGGCCACGCCCTGGCCATGCCACCGCAGTTGCCGGCGACGAGCGTGGTCACGCCCTGGCGAATCTGGTTTTCCACCGAGGGAAGCTCCAGAATCCCCCCGGCCATCTCGTTGTTGGCGTGGTTGTGCGGGTCGATGAACCCCGGCGCCACCACCAGGCCGCGTGCATCGATCCGCTCTTTGGCCTCTGCCGCGCTGAGATCGCCTATCGCTTCGATGCGGTCGCCACGAATGCCCACGTCGCCAGGAAAGCCGGGCGCACCCGTGCCGTCAACAATCTGTCCCCCCGAGATCAGAAGGTCAAACTCCATCGTGGCTCCTCTCGCGCCCGACTGGCGCAGGCGTCTTGCCTTGCCGGGCGCCCTCCCTGATCTTCGCACGCGTCTCGCGTTTCCCTTCCACGGTGGCGATGCGGCATGGGGAATGCACCCAGCCTGGCGGTGCCCCAGGGGCGCCAGATGGGAGCAAGCGATGGCGGTGCTGAAGTCGTTTGTGCGAGAGAACCCGAGCGCGGTCTTCGTGCGCGCCTATCCCTACCGGAGCTTCGAGGCCATCGAGGCTGACGACGGCTTCCACCGAGGCGGTTACGAGGCGGTGGCGGCGCTCTTCACGGAGGGCGAGGGCACGCACCGCGAGCTACTGATCAAGCCGAACCTGACCGTGGGCGTCTCGCCCGAACTCGCGGCGAATCCCGCCTACCACGGCGGCATCACTACCCACCCGCGCTTCATCGCCGGCCTGTGCGACGGCCTGCTGGAGCGCGGCGAACGCTGCCTCACCGTCGTGGAAGGGGGCATCGGTCTTGGGGTGAGCGTCTATGCCCAGACCGGTTACTTCGCCATGATGAGCGAGGTGGTCGGCGAGGGCCCCGGCGCAGCCACGCGCGAGATGCGCGGCGTGCGCCTCCTCTGGGCCAGCAAGCACCGCTTTGAGGACTTCCGCGAGGATGAGATCACTTGGGTTCCCGTGCCGAACGGCGTCGTCCACCGCGAGATCCCGGTGGTCACCCCCTTCCGCAAGCCGGGCACCGCCCTGATCAACGCGCCCACGCTGAAGACGCACAACCTGGCGGTGACCACCCTCTGCTGCAAGGCGCTCCAGGGCATGGTGGCTCAGGGTTACAAGCACTTCTGCGCCAGCCTGAGCGCTTATGATGACCCGCGCGCCTACCCGCCAGAGGTGCTCGCGCATTTCCAGGCGGACTTCCGCGAGCGCGTTCTTCATGAACACGCACGCCACTGCGCCATGGGGCTCCCCTATTGGAGCAGCAATCCCGATCCGGTCTACGGCGTTGGCCGCTTCGAGTGCTGGGCACAGCGCACGGCCGATATGCTCTCTGCCTTCCAGCCCTTCGAGGAGCACTTCCTCCTCAACGTGGTCGAGGGGATCATCGGGCGCAACGGCACGGCGTTCAGCCAGGGCGAGGATGTGCCCGTCGGCCTGGTGGTGGCCGGCATCAACCCGGTGCATGTCGATGCGATCGCGAGCCTCCTGATGGGGCACGACCCCCAGGTGATCCCCTACCTCGTGGTCGCCCGGGAACGCGGGCTCGGCGAGAGCGACCCAACGCGCATCCCGGTCTTCCGCCTCCCGGAGAGGACGCCACTCACGGTCGAGGAACTTCAGGAGATGGCCGTGCCCCTGCCCGTCTTCCTCCACGGCGATGCCAGCCGCCCACTCCTCTTCAGGCAATAACGCGGATCAGGGCTTCAGGGGGCCGGCTTCGCCGCTGCCCCCACGCGGATGATCGCCGCGGTGTAGCCCTTCGGAATGCGCAGCTCGGTGAACGTCTTGCCCTCGCGCTCCACCTGGCGCGCCGGGAACTTCGTCGTCTCGCGCCCCTCGCGGTCAAAGATGTGGACCTCGTGCCGCGAGGCATCATCCCAACCGTAGAGCCCCGAGCGGTTGGCCAGGATCCGCTCCTTGCCGATCACATACCCCTCTTGCAGCTCTACCGGCGTGAAGGGGAACATGAACGAGGTCAGGTTGGGGTGCGTCGGCATGATCTGCCCGGAGTACCAGTAGTAAAGCGCCCCATAGTCGAGGTGCGCGCAAACCTGGCGCGCCACGTCTGCCTCGGTGCGCTCCGTCAGGTGGTCGCCCAACCCGATGGGGCAGTACAGATGGCTACGCACCAGGTGGGTGAGGCTCCCCGTCTCCACAAAGCGCGGGAAGTGGAGCTGCGTCATCGTCCACGTATGCGGCTGGCCATTGGCGATCAGCGGCACGCCCCGGTCAAGGAGCCGCCCTTTGGCGATGGCCACCTTGAACGGCTGGGTGAGCAACACCACAGAGGATTTCTTCCGAATCACCTGGTGAGTCTTGGGGTCGATATCGGCGGAGACGCCATCCCAGGGCGCGCCATAGGTGTACTGGTAGCGGCTGTACTCCATCTCATCCCAGTAGATCCCTTCGGCGCCAACCTTCCCCAGGAGGATCTCAACATTCTGGCGCATCGCCCGCCCATAGGCATTCTCCAGAGTCGGGTAGAAGAGCGGGTAGATGCTCTGCCCGTAGTCGTACTGCTTGCCGGACGGATCGCGAAGCGCATCCTGCGTGTACTTCGCCGGGGCGTCGTCCTCGGTGCTGATGAAGGTGTGGTAGTACATCATCGTGCGCGCGCCTGGCGTCACCGCTTTGAACGCCTTCAGCACCTCGCGCGGCACGCGGAGATCCGCCGACGGGAGGGCGGTCCCGTGCGCATACTTCCCATTGGGCAGCTTTGGGATGGTGCCGCAGAGGACGTGCGCGCCTTTGTTGCGCGCGAACGCTGCCAGCTCCTCGGGCTCGCGCTCCAGCGTCTTCTGGTACATCGGCACGAAGGCAAACCCCCAGGGGATCGTGAAGTTGGTGCCTTGCGCGCGGCGGATGGCGTTGACCATCGCGAAGTAGTCCGGCTTCGTCTGGGGGAGAATCCACCAGATGGCCGTGTGCTTCTTACCAGCACCCAGCACAAACTGGTTATCTGCGAGTCCGCCTACTCCAGCAAGGCAATACACCGTGGAATGCACCCGGAAGACGTCGTCGAACGCCATCAGGCCGAGGCCCGCCCGCCCCAAGTCAAGGAAGATCGTAGGGTGCGCCGGCTCGTCGGCGGAACCGGTGCGCGCCGGCACCGGGAGACCCGACAGGCGGAGCGCCTTGACCGCGGCCGCGGGCACCTCATGGCGCATCATCAGGGCGATGTCACGCCCGCTTGTGTTGGTGAGCGTGTCGCGTACCTCAATCAGCTCGTCGCGCAGGGTGATACGGCGCGAGAGGGTGTAGTCACGCGCCGTCGCGGTCGCGGTCAAGCCCGCGACGCCCACCTTCGCGAAACCCGCCGAGCGATCGCCCAGCTCGTTCCATCCGCCCCCTTCCTGGGAGAAGCGAGAGGAGATGACCAGGTCCACGCCCCCCACGCGAAGGTGGATTCCCCCACCCCGCGCGATCCTGGCCGAATAGGAGACGCGATGGAGCTTCTGCGGCACGATCACCGGCAGCTCGCCCTCGGGAGCCACCTCCGGCTCCTCGGCGACGGCGTAGGCCTTTCCAGGAGCCTTCAGGCGCGCCTCGGCCAGCACAAGGGCATTGGGAATCTGTGGCCGCCCATGACGGATCCGCACCTCATTCTCGCCCGCGCGCAGCAGGTCGCCCGCCCGAAACTCCAGGTCATACATCGCGCCCTCGACGACGCTGTACGGAGTTCCACCGCGCGTGCCCTGTTCGTAGTCGGGGCTGTAGAAGACGAACGCGCCAAAAGCCAAAGCATAGCTCGTCAGCGCGCCGCCAGTCTCCCGCTGCATCACCCTCGGGCGGCTGACGAGCCGGGTTTCATCGAGCAGGGTGCCATTCAGCCAGACCTGGAGGGCACCCGTGCCACCCGCCAGCTTCGCCGACTCCAGGCGTGCCTTCACTGCGAGCACGGCATCCTTGCCCCCGGGCACCTCGGCCGGATCCGGCACGGTGATCCGCCACTGCTCTTCCTTGCCCGGCTCCAGCCGCGCCTCGGCGAAGAGGGAGAACGCAGCGCCCGAGCGGGCCGGAGCATTCCCCGCCGCGTCCGCGAAACGAAGGGGAAGCAACCGGCCGGGGTCGCGCAGTTTCCATGGCGCTGTCGCCAGAGTCAACAGCGTCTGCTGCCCGCTGCCGCCGTCGCTATCCGAGATGGCCACCTCCACGGCGAGCTCCTGCCCCACCTCCGGCTTCACACCGAGCGCAGCGAGAGGGATAGAGGCTTCCAAGGTGTAGCCCGCCTCGGTGCGCAGCGCGGCGACGCGCATCCCCTCGACCGCGGTGTTGGCCGGCCAGAAGACGACCCCCTCCGGGGCAATATCCGCCAGCGGGTCACCCGTGGAGGAGAAGTTGCCGGGGGAGAAACCGAACTGCCAGTCACCCTCGGCGAACCGATCCGCTGGCCGGCTCTCCGGGCGGGTGCGCACGAACAGCTCGATATGATCGCCCCGAAAGAGAGCACCAGCGCGAAGCGACTGTTCCACCACATCGTCGCGCACATCCGCAGCCAGGTAGAGGTTGGCAGCGTCCCAGCCGAACCAGACTCGCGCGCTGAGATCGCCCGCGCCCTTCCAGTGTTCAGCGCCAAAGGTGGCGTGCTGGCGCGTCTCGATCACCCGGCCCCAACGAGAGGCCTGCCACTCTCCCAGGCGACCATCCACACTCGGAGGCGGATCGGGACAGCGCGGGGCGACGAGGACGGCGTCTTGGGCCAACACCGGGCCGGTGCTGAGCAGGAGAACGAGGAAGGCAAGCAGGCGCAGCATTCGGGATCTCCCTCCATCGCGGCGGGGGGCGCTCTCGCGCCGGATCGCTCCCGCCGTCATAGGGGAGATTCGCCGCTGCCTGCCGGCATCCTACCCGCTCTTGCGAAACTGCGCCCAGAAGTAGAGCGCGGCGCCTGCCGCGATGAGGATCACCAGGAGGAGGTAGCCCGCGGTTGCCGCCGGGCCAACTCCCGGCAAGATCACCAGGCCAGCGTACACCCCAGCCGCCCAGAGCACGGGAACCAGCAGCACGAGCGCGACGAGCGCTACCGTCACCACCAGACCCAGCCGGCTTCCGGGAATCGGCTCGGCCTCGTGCTCGCGGACGATATCCGCGCCGCCACCGGGCCCTGCGCCCTCCAGATCGTTGGGACCATCCTCTGAATAGATATCCATCGCCCGGCTCCTCTCCCACGAGCGCCTTCGCGCCCGTGTCCGTTTCGGTTTCCCCGGGCAAGAGCACCGCCAAACGCCGCCAGCCCGCCCGAGGCGTGGCAGGGCCCACCCGGGTTTGAGCAGCTTGCAACGACATTCGCCGGCCATGGCCACTTGCCTCTTTCAGATCCAGAAAAAGCGAGCAGGCTACGCACCGTGCCCACTCACCCGGCTGTCCTCTAAGCGCATGAGGCATGCCGCTTGCCGTTTGAGGCGAGGGTAGGCGTGGAAGAATCCCAATGGAGGAGCGCCTGCCCCGCTCGGTGGCCGGCGAATCTGATCGGATAACCGTGGATCGCACAGAGAGGAAGTGACGAAGTGGCGAACGGCAAGCGACAAGGCCCTGTGGCCACGGGACGCAGTGATAGGGCTTCGGCCAACATCCCCAACGTGAGACGGCGCGGTACGGTGCCGATCCGCCGCAATGTGCAGGATTTTGAAGACCCGTACATCCCCGAGGAGAGCTACGCCGGAACGGTGATCTGCCGCACATGCCACGCCGTGCATGAGAACGAGCGGTGGAGCCTAGATCCGAAGATTTACGAGGAGGCGGTGAGAACCGAGGGGGTTCAGTACGTCACCTGCCCCGCCTGCCAGAAGATCCGCGACCGGCAACCGGGGGGCATCGTGACCCTCTCGAGCGACTTCATCCCGGAGCACCGCCAGGAGATCCTCAATCTGATCCGCAACGAGGACGAGCGCGCCCGGAACGTCAACCCCTTGGAGCGGGTCATGGAGATTGAGGAGGACACCAACGAGATCGTGGTGACGACCACCAACGAGAAGTTGGCGCAGCGCCTGGGTCGCGCCCTCTATCGGGCCTATAAAGGCCACGTCGAGTATCACTGGATGGGCACTTCCAAGCAGGCACGCGTTCGCTGGACTCGCTAGCTGGCCCCTCAGTGGGGTCAGGGGCGTCGGCCAGCGGGCAATCGGGGCGGAGTGACGCCCGCTGGAAGAAGCTTCCATTCCGCCGGCCCGCGCCCGGGCGAGTGGCCATGCCTCGACCCCAAGGGGTCGGACAACATAGCCTAGGGTGTCCGCACCCTGGGGCATGCGCCCGCAAAATAACCACGATCTCGAAGAGGTCGCACAAACCGCCACCGCGTCTTGTCGAACCCGTTCCGGGTTCCAGGTATTTTCTGGCTGCGAGACCCAGGGTCAGGAGACCCTGGGCTATCCTGTGGGCCCGCTCCGCGGTCCCCCGAGAGCGCCACCCGGGTGTCGCCCGCAGATCCCGGGCACGCGCGTCCGGCCCATCCGTGTCCCTTCCTCAGTGGCATCGACGCCGGCGCGCGCCCGCGGCAACGCTAGATGAAGGCGATCCCGCGCGCAACGCCGAACGATTCCATAGTATCTCCCTGGAGGGTAACACAAGAGGATGCGTCTCTTCGCCCGCCGGCGCCGGCACCTGGCACGCCAGTACCAGGTCGCCGTCACCATCGCCAGGAATATGGGTCCTGCGGCTATTGATGCCCTCGGGCTGCGCCACCTCGTCCCTCGCCGCCTGCGCCAGCCCGTTTCCGTGCCGGATCCGGCATCCAAGCTGCGTGCCACCATGGAAGAGCTGGGCCCCACCTTCGTGAAGCTTGGCCAGCTCCTGAGCACACGCCCGGATCTGATCACGGATCCGCGGTACCTCGCGGAGTTGAGCAAGCTGCAAGACACCGCGCCTGCTATCCCCTTCGAGAAGGTGCGCGCCGTCATCGAGGAGGAGCTGCACCGCCCGCTGTCGGAGGTCTTCGAGTTCTTCTCCGAGCGCCCCCTCGCCGCTGCGTCGCTCGGGCAGGCACACACCGCCATCCTCAAAGGTGGCACGGCCGTCGTAGTGAAGGTCCAGCGTCCTGGCATTGGCCGGGTCATCGAGACCGACATGGAGATCATCCGCAACTCCGCCAACTTCGTCATGCAACGCTTCGAGCTGGCGCGGGTGCTCAATATCGTCGACCTCGTCGAGGAGTTCCACCTCACCATGCGCGAGGAGCTGGACTACACGCGCGAAGGCCGGAATATGGACCGGATTCGCGAGAATCTGCGCACCGAGCGTCAGATCTGCGTGCCGCGAGTTTACTGGGACGTGACGACCTCTCGTGTGCTCACGCAGGAGCGGATCCGCGGCGTTAAGATCACCGATGTGGCGGCGATCCGCGACGCGGGGATCGAGCCGCACGAGATCGCCGAGGCGCTGGGCAACGCCTTCATGCACCAGTTCTTCATCGACGGCTTCTTTCACGCCGATCCTCACCCCGGCAACCTGATCGTCACCCCCGAAGGCAAGATCGCCCTCCTCGATTTCGGGATGGTCTCGCGCATCGATGAAAGCACGCGTGCCAGCGTGACCCGCCTGCTCATCAGTTTTGTGGAGCAGAACTCCCGTCTCTTCGCCGACGAGGTGCTCGAACTCGGGCGGCCGCTACACCCCATCGACCGGAAGCGCTTCGTTATCGATATCGACCGGATGTTGCGCCATTACTACGATATCCCGGCGCGTGACGTGAACCTCGGCCAGATCTTCAACGACACCCTGCGCGTCGCCACCGTCCACCGCCTGCAGATGCCCAGCAACTTCGGTCTCCTGGTGAAGGTCTTCGCCAACATCGACGGGATCACCAAGCGCCTGGATCCGGATTACGACTACCTGGCCACCGCGCGTCGCTTCCTCGGGCGTGCGATGGCTGACCGCCTGCAGTGGGAGACACTCTCCCTGGACCTCTTCCGCGTCTTCGAGGATGCCAAGCGGTTCCTCTTCGCCTTCCCCTTCCGCAGCCACCAGATCCTCACGAAGCTCGCCGAGGGTAACCTCAGCGTGCAGTTTGAGCACCGCGGCATCGAGGAGATGATGCGGCATCTGGATCGGATCGGGAATCGGATCTCCTATTCGCTTGTGGTCGCCGCGCTCATCGTGGGGTCGGCGCTCTTCGCCCTCGCGGACGTGCCTCCCTTCATCCGTGGCTATCCCGTCGTGGCCCTCGCCGCCTTCCTCGTCGCCACGATCATGGGCATCTGGCTCCTGGTCGCCATCCTCCGCTCCGGCAGCCTGCGCTAGCAGGCGCCGCCGGTCCGCGCCGGACAGGTGGAGTGCCGCGCAAAGCCCGGCGTGCCGCTCTGGGCCGGTGGACGTTCTCTCCCGCGATGGGGTAGAATCGGATCAGGATGCAGAAGCACGTAGAGCTTGAGTTGAGCGGGATGACCTGCGCCTCCTGCGCGGCACGGATCGAGAAGTCGCTCTCGCGCCTGGAAGGCGTCCGCGCGGCGTCGGTGAACTTCGCCACGGGCAAGGCGTCAGTCGAATACGACCCGGCCCGGCTGGAAGAGAGCGATCTCGTCCAGCGCGTTGAGAACGCCGGGTATGGCGCGCGCGTGGCGGGAACAGGAGAGGCATCGGGTGAGGCGCGGATCCTGCTGGAGATCGATGGGATCACCTGCGCCGCGTGCGTCGCCCGGATCGAGCGCGCACTCTCGCGCGTTCCCGGCGTTCACCACGCCGAGGTGAACCTGGCGACCAAGCGGGCCACGGTCCGCTATGACCCGGCGCGCACCC
>JAAZEM010000094.1 GCA_012512265.1 Armatimonadota bacterium
CTCGCGGAGGCCGAGGAGGCGCTGAAGTCGTTCCAGGAACGCCAGAAGGTGGTCGCAATGGATGCCACCGCCGAGGAAGCCCAACGCCGCCTCTGGGAGCTGGATTCCGAACTCGCCACCACGCGGGTGGCCCTCGGTGAGTCGCGCCGTCGGCTCTCCGCCCTCCGTTCGCGCCTGGTGCGCCGCGCCCAGAGCGAGGGCGCGCCCGCCATCGCCAACGCCCAGGAGGTCGAGCGCCTCCGCGGCAAGCTGGCCGATCTAGAGTCCACGCTCGTCGTGGAGCAGCGTGCGTACCGCGATGATCACCCGCGCATCCAGGAGCTGAAGGCCAACAGCGAGGCAGTGCGCCTTGAGTTGCGCAAGTATATGGAGCAGTCAGTCGAGGCGGCTTACGAAGGCGTCTTGCCGGAGCTGATTGATCTGGAGGTCGGGGTCATCGCCGGGGAGACCCGGGAAGCGGCGCTCACCCGCGAGCGTGCCCGTGTCCAGCGCCAGGTGGACCAGCTTCCGGCGTCCGTTCTGCGCTTCGCGCGCCTCAGCCGCGAGGTGAAGGAGAAGGGCGCGCTCTACGAAATGCTCTCCCAGGAGTGTCACCGCGCCCGCATCGCCGCCTCCAAATCATCCGTTCCCGTGGTGTTGCTGGATGCCGCGGAGACGCCGAATGCCCCGAGTGGCCCAAGGCACAAGCGGAACACCCTGCTCGGCCTCATCCTCGGCTTCATGGCCGGCGTGTCGCTGGCGCTTATCCTCGATTGGATGCAGGTGATCCGCGCCGCTACCCGCCCCTTGTCTGGGCACGAGCGCGACCGCGTAGCCGATGCGGAGCCGTCCGACCTGGAGCCTACTCGCCGGCGCTAACGCGCCGCCAGCCCTAGGTGGCTAGGAGATAACCCACCACGCTGCGTGAGGGGAAAGCCCTACGGGCAGGGGGTGATCTGCGCCCCGCTCTCCTTGACAAAGACCTGACCGCATGCTATACTTCAACCTGGTCAGGATGGCCGCGCGGAGCAATCGCCGGCCTTCATAGCTGCGCGAGCGGCGTCCGGTGCCACCGCGACCGTGCCGAAGGAGTGAAGAATTACCTTGCACTTCTTCACCATCAACAGGTCGCCCCATCATCCCGGTCGTGAGTGCAGTGTCATCCTTCTCCCCGGCAAGCGGCCGGCGCCGATTCTTCGGAAAGTGCCCCGAACTGTGGCGTGAGTGTCCGGTGGTGGGAAGGCAACGCTTTGTCTGCCATTTCCCAGCGAGGATCCAGCGGAAGCTTTCCAGCAGTTGCCTCGAGGCTCTCCCGCCCACCACGCGAGACCAACACCCCGGTGAAGCAACGGTTTTGCTCCCCAGATGCCCCTGGGCGGTCCGTTCCCGGGTTCAGCGAATCGGGCTCAACTGAACCAGATGAGGCCGCAGGCGCTCCTTGTAGCGGGAGACCTCGTTCGCGGCACCGCGGCGCCGGCGGCAGGAAGCGAGTGGCTCTCCCAAATCCTTGGACTTGGCCGTCTTCAACCGGCGCGGGGAGGTAGTCGTGCGCATTCTGGTGACCGGAGGCGCTGGGTTCATCGGGTCCAACTTCTTGAACCTGATGGTTCCCCGCCATCCTGAGCATCATTTTATTAATCTCGATAAACTGACTTACGCGGCCAACCTCGCCAGCCTGGAGGCGATCTGCGACGCTCCCAACTACACCTTCGTGCAGGCGGACATTGCCGATGCCCGCCAGGTGGACCAGGTGTTCGACGCGCATGACCCGGAGTGGGTCTTCCACTTCGCCGCTGAAAGCCACGTGGACCGGAGCATCCTCGGCCCGGCGGCGTTTGTGCAGACCAATGTGATTGGCACTTTTGTGCTTCTGGAGGCGTGTCGCGCGCGCTGGCAAGGCCGTGTCGGCCGCCTCTTTCACCACGTGAGCACGGATGAGGTGTACGGCTCGCTGGGCGATACCGGCGCCTTCACCGAAGAGACGCGCTACGATCCCAGCAGCCCCTACTCCGCTTCCAAGGCGGCGAGCGACCACTTCGCGCGCGCCTACCACCGCACCTACGGGCTCCCCGTGAAAGTTACCAATTGCAGCAACAACTACGGCCCGCGCCAGTTCCCGGAGAAGCTGATCCCACTGATGATTCTGAACGCACTCGAGGGGAAGCCGCTGCCGGTGTACGGTCAGGGCACCAACGTGCGCGATTGGCTCTATGTGGAAGACCACTGCGAGGCGATCTGGCTCGTCGCCACGAGGGGTCGCGTGGGCGAGACGTATCATATCGGCGGCGGGACGGAGAAGCGCAATCTCGACGTGGTGCATACCATCTGCCAGCTGGTCGCCGAGGAGACGGGGCGCGATCCCGATTCCCTGCGGGCGCTCATCACTTACGTCGCCGACCGCCCGGGGCATGATTTCCGCTACGCGATGGATACCACGAAGATCCGCCGCGAGTTGGGCTGGGAACCTCGGGAAAGTTTTGAGACCGGGCTGCGCAAGACGGTCCGCTGGTACCTGAACCACCGCGCCTGGGTCGAACAGGTCCGCTCCGGGGAGTACGCCCGCTGGCTCGAGCGCAACTATGCCGGGCGGGAAGCTCACGGAAAGGATGCGGGTCGATGACACGCAAGGGGATCATCCTGGCGGGAGGCTCGGGAACCCGGCTTTACCCCCTCACGCATGTCGTCAGCAAGCAGCTCATGCCGGTTTACAACAAGCCGATGATCTACTACCCGCTGACGACACTGCTGCTGGCGGGGATCACCGATATTCTCACCATCACCACACCGCAGGACCAGCCGCTCTTCGAGCAGCTCCTGGGCGATGGCAGCCAGTGGGGGGTGCGCATCCGCTATGCCGTGCAGCCGCATCCGGGAGGGATCGCGCAAGCCTTCCTCATCGGCCGCGATTTTGTGGGAGATTCCCCCTGCGCGCTGATTCTGGGCGACAATATCTTCTTCGGTCATGGCCTGCCGGAGTTGCTTCGCGCCGCTTCCGCGAACGAGGAGGGCGCCACCATCTTCGCCTACCGGGTGCAGAACCCGGAGCAGTATGGCGTGGTGGAACTCGATCAGGAAGGCCGGCCGCTCA
>JAAZEM010000095.1 GCA_012512265.1 Armatimonadota bacterium
CAGACGTTGCAAAACGGCGGTGGCTGGGAGGGGAAGCCCTGAAAGGGCTTTGCCGGAAAGCAGCGCGGTGCTTTTAGCGCCGCGCGCCGGGTTGCGCGCTGCATCCGAGGCTTCGGATTCCTTATCTTCGGAATCTCAGAAGAACCCGCGCCATGCTTGGCAAAGAGATTTTTCATTATACTGATGAATCGTGCGGGCTAGCTCGCCTGGCCGAGGCCTCCTCAAGGGGATCCGCCAGGCAAGCTGCCCGATAACGAGCTTTCTCGCACCACGCGGGCTAGGTTTCGGGTGCTGCCGCCGACAGGTCGACGACGATCACCTGAATTGGGCGCAGAATGGCGACGGGCGTTCCGTTGACGAGGTATCGCCCATGCACTGGGACGATCACCGCCCGGGCGCCACCTCGGACCACGACGGCCTGACGGCTTGTCAGGAGCAGCGGGATGTTGCCGACGTACACGACGGACGGCACCGCGGGCACGACGACAACAGTCGGCTGGGCCTGGTCGCCTGTCTCCTCCGCGGCCTCAGCGGATCCCACCGCCGGAAAACCCAGGGCGAGGCATGCGCCCAGGATCGCCGGAACGATTGCTCTCCACACGGTCGGCTGCCTCCTCTCGGCGGTGACCACGGGTCCCGCCGCGACGCGAGCACCGATCGATTACCCGTACCGGGAGGGAGCAAACCGGCGTGGTGCGCCTCTCGCGAGCCGGCAAAAAGGGCAGGGGGCAGACGCGACCCACGCCGCTGCGTAACCTTCGTGCCTACGGAAGTTCCAGCAACTCGCCCAGGGAGAAGGGTGACTCCGTGTCGAGGTAGGAACCGACGCCGTAGCGCGACGCTTTGCCCGAAGGCCGTTGCTTCTCCAGGAGAATCTGATCGATCCGGCAGCCCTGCACGTCGAGGGAGAGCGGTGTCCGGGTGTAGCCATAGCCCTCGTACCCGGTGAAGAAGTTGATGGCGATCCGCTTCCCGGCATCGGCGGGCTTGATGGCGGTTGCGTGTCGCAGTCTCTTCTCCACCTCCGTGGCGTTCTGGATCGTCACCGTGCCTCCCGCGGGATCGGTGGAGACCACATCGAAGGAGAGCGTGTACCACCCGGCAATGATCGGCTCTGTCGTCTGGCCATCGCTACCGCCACGCCACAGGTTCACCACGCGCACGCCTGCACCAGGCTGGGGGCGCGGTGCTGGGAGCGAGGGCGGCAGGTTCAACGCCTCGCGAAGCGCATCCGCCAGAATCCGCGCCACCAGGCGATAGCCCTCCGGCGTCGGATGGAGGAGGATCATGGCCTCCCAGTTTTTCGTCTCGCGGATAGGCTTCTCATATTCTACCCAGACCACCTTGTCCGGCGGAAAGGCGGTGGCGAAGCGCTCGCGGAGGAAGACGTTCGTTCGCGCGTTCGTTTGGTCGCGCAGCGGGTTGTCGGTATGACAGGGGAAGACGCTTGCGAGGAAGACCTTCTTCACGCTTGGCTTCTTCAGGAGCGCGTTGACGATAGCGATAATCCGCTCCGCTGTGCCTGCCGCGGTGCGCTCCACCAACGCCGGATCCTTTGTGTTGTTGTCGTTTGTGCCGATATGCAGGTGGTAGTATGGGCAATCAGGGATGGCGTCGATTCGCGCGAGGACCTTGGCCGTGCTGTTTCCTCCCTCGCCGGCGTGGCTATAGCCCAGCTTCGCGGTGTGCGTGCCGACAAAAGCGAGCGTTGGGATCTGCTCCAGGAGAAACTGGCGCCAGGTGTCGCCATGACCTGACCAGGTGATGCTGTCGCCAATCATGCAGAGGGGGATCTGCGGCGGTGTCGAGGCCGTGCCTTTCTCAGAAGACGCGGCAAAGCCCATGTGTCCCGCGCACAGGCAAATGGGCACCGCGAGGGCGAGAGAGCGCGCGGCTCGCGCCAAGAGTGCAAGCGCGCGGCAAGTGGTGTTGGTTCGGTTCATACTGCCTCCTCTGGACTATTGCTTCGTCGCAGAAGGTCATGTCGCCTGCAGGATCTTATGGTACTTCCTACCATCCGGCCCCTGCAGGTTCCGAGACCGCGGATGGAAGAGCCGTAAGGCGTTTTCGAAGGACCGCGAAGCGCACCGGCATTCCGGCCGGGTCTCGCGATCTGGGGGAGGGCACATGGTGCTTGCCAGCGCCGCGTGATTGTGTCATAATGACGGGGGGGAGTTGATGGACGCGGCGCTCGAGAGTTTTGGATTGGACCTGTCGGCGGGAGGCTTGCGGAATACGGCGAGCGCCCGGCAGGTGTTTGTTACCCTCCTGAAAGCGGCCCCGGATCCCCCCTTCTTCGGGCGCCTGGCGACACGCCTCCTGGAGTGCCTGGCGGAGTGCGCCGATCCCGACATGGCGCTCGGGAACCTGCACCGGTGGCTTGGGCAGCTCGGTCACAGCCTCGCCGTGCAGCGCATGCTGGTCGAGGACCAGTTCCTCCTGCGCCACCTGCTCCTGCTCTTTTCGTCCAGCCAGTACTTCGCCGATATCTTGTGCCGCGACCCCGCGTACTACGAGCTGTTGGCCGACCCGGCGCGGCTTGCCCAAAGACGCTCCGTGAAAGAGATTGCCGAGGCGGTGGCCCGCAGCGTGGTCCCTTTCCGCACCTACGAGGGCCGGCTGGATGCCCTGCGCCGCGCCAAGCGGCGCGAGATCCTGCGCATCGGCGCGCGCGACCTCTTCGGCCTGGCCAGCTTCCCGGAGGTGGTGGAGGAGCTCTCGGCGTTCGCCGATGCCGCCGTAGCGCAGGCCTACCGGATGGCCCGCGAGGAGATCGAACGGCGCTTCGGACCCCTGGACGGGCTGGAGTTCGCGGTCATCGCTATGGGGAAGCAGGGCGGGCGCGAGCTCAACTACTCCTCCGATATCGACCTCATCTTCGTCTACCGGGGGAGTGAGGAGCACGTTGCCTCGGCGGCGCGGATTGGCGAGCATCTCATCGAGGCGCTCGCACGGCCCACGGCGGAGGGCTATCTGTTCCGGGTCGACATGCGCCTGCGCCCCGAGGGGCAGGCCGGGCCGCTGGTCCGCTCGCTCGATGCGTATCGCGACTACTACGAGCACCACATAGAGCACTGGGAGCGGCAGGCGCTGCTGAAAGCGCGCTTCGTGGCGGGCGATGAGACGCTGGGCCGCGACTTCCACGCGCTCATCGAGCCCTATGTTTACCGCCTGGACGTCCCCCCCTCGCTGATTGAGGAGCTGCGCCTGAACAAGCTGCGCGTGGAGAAGCGGTGCGAAATGGCGGGCGAGCGCTTCACCAACGTGAAGGATGGCTGGGGCGGGATTCGCGACATCGAGTTCACCGTGCAGCTCCTGCAGCTTCTCTTCGGAGCGCGCGTGCCGGAGGTGCGCACCGGAAACACGCTGGAGGCGCTGGATGCGCTTGCGCGTGCGGGCCTGCTCCCTGCCGAGGAGTGTCAGCGGATTCGCGAGGCCTACGAGTTCCTGCGCGTCGTGGAGCACCGGTTGCAGATCATGGATGAGCGCGCGGTCCGCTGCCTCCCCCTGGCCTCCGAGGCGGTGGCGCGCCTCGCCCGGCGAATGCCGCGAATGTGGCATCACGATCCAGGCGCTGAGTTCACCGCCGAGTACCGGCGACATGCTGGCACCGTGCGCGGCTTCCACCAGCGTTTCTTTTTCGACCCGTTCGAGAGAGAAGCGGCGACTCCCAGCCGGTTGACGGCGCTGGGCGAGCTGCTCCTCACGCTCGATTCGGAGGACGCGCGGGCGCGCATCCGGCAGTACCTGGTGGCGCGCGGCTTCCTGGCGCCCGAGCGCGCGCTGTCCGATCTGGACCGGCTGGCGGGGATCGGCGGGCCACGAGCCAAAGCGGCGCGCCTGGAAGACCTGGCGCTGCTGGCGCGCGTCGGACCGCAGCTTTTGGAGACGGCGGCGATGGCTCCGGATCTGGATGCGGCGCTCTCCTTCGTGGTGGAGGTGGCGCTGAAGGGAGATCGCGAGGGCCTGTTGACCACACTCGGCGAAAGCGGATTCGCGCGCGAGGTGATGTGCCGTTTGGGGGGCACCGCGCCCGCAGCGACGCAACCGATCCGGCGCGAACCGGCGCTCCTCGACATGCTGTTCGAGCCGGAGGCGATTGCCTCGCCCGCGGATGAGCACTCGCTCCGAGAGCGGCTGGCAATCCGACTGGCGCGCCATGAGGACCACGAGGCGCGCCTAAACTCGCTCCGGCGGTTCAAGCGCCGGGAGATGCTCCGGATCGCGGCCGCGGATGTGCTGGCCGCCGTGGACATCGAGGGCGTGGTGCATCAACTGACGCTCCTCGCAGAGGTGTGTGTCGGCGCGGCGGTGGACCTGAGCGTGGACGCGCTTCGGGCGCGGGGCGACCTGGAGGGCGAGCCGGAGTTCGCGGTTTTCGGCCTCGGCGGAGTTGGCGGCTTCGAGATGCTCTACCCATCCGATCTCGACCTCCTCTTCGTGTGCGATCTCCCCGAGGGCGAGGCTCGCGAGCGGTGCTACCTGAGCTACTCGCGCCTGGCCGAGCGGATCCAGGATGCCCTGACGCGCCTCCTTCCGGATGGCGACCTCTATCCGGTGGACCTGCGTCTCCGTCCCGAGGGCCAGGGGGGCGAGCTGGCCCCCTCGCTCGACGCCTGCCGGCGCTACTACGCGGAACGCGCGCAGACGTGGGAACGTCAGGCGCTGCTTAAAGCGCGCTTCCTCGCTGGAGACGTCCGCGTGGCCCGCGAGTTCTGCGAGATCATCCGGCCTTTCGCCTTCCCGGAGGATCCCTCGCCGGAGATGGCCGATGAAGTGCGCGCCATGAAGCGGCGCGTTGAGAAGGAGCGCACGGATCGCACCACCCGGGCGCGCGATCTCAAGCTGGGCCCAGGCGGGATGTCGGACGTGGAGTTCCTGGTGCAATGGCTGCAGCTCCTCCACGCCGGGCGGCACCCGGCGCTGCGCGAGCCGAGCACGCTCGCGGCGCTGCCAGTGCTCGTCTCGCTCGGTCTGCTCCCGGAGGACGAGGCCGGCATCCTGCGCGAGGGCTACCGCTTCCAGATGCGCCTGCGCAACCTCCTCTACCTGCGTTTCGGACGCCCGGTTGCGGTGCTTCCCGAGGGGGATGAAGACCAGCGGGCGCTGGCGCGTGCCCTTGAAATGGAGAACGCGGGCGAGCTGCTCGAGGCGTTCTACGCCCATCGCGAGCGGGTGCGCGCCATCTTCGAGCGTCGGTTCTACGGCGACGGGTAGGCCCGCCGTCCTGCCGGGCAGGAACGCGCGGTTTGTCCGCGAAACGTTGGGTTTGGAAAACGCCCGCGCCTTGACAAAGAGCGTGTTCGGGGCCTTCGGGAGGATTGGATGGCGCTGCTCGGTTGGGAGACCTATTTCGATAAAACTCTGGGATGCTGGATGGGGAAGAACTCTGGAGGCACCCTGGGCGGGCCGGTTGAAGGGCGCAAGGAGGCGCTGGCGCTCGATTGGTATCCCGTGGTCCAGGAAGGCGGCATCCCCAACGATGACCTGGAAGTGCAGCTCGTCTGGCTCCATGCCCTCGAAACCAGGGGAATCGCCCTCACCGCCGAGGATCTCGCCGCGGAGTGGCTGGATCACTACCTGCCCAACTGGGACGAGTATGGCTTCAGCAAGACCAACGTGCGCAAGGGTCTGCTGCCCCCTCTTTCCGGCGCGTGGAACAACTGGTTTTCCGAGAGCATGGGGTGCCCCATCCGCTCGGAGATCTGGGCGTGCGTCGCTCCCGGCCTGCCGCTGCTCGCCGCCCGTCTCGCCCGCGAGGACGCCATCGTTGACCACACCGATGAATCGGCCTACGCCGAGATCCTCTTCGCCGTCATTGAAAGCGCCGCGTTTGTCGAGGAGGATCGCGACCGGCTGATGGCGCTGGGGCTCGCCGCGATCCCGGATGAATCGCGCGTCGCGCGCGCCGTGCGCGTGATGCAGGAGACGTGGCAGCGGACGGGGAGCTGGGAGGCCACTCGCCAGGCAATCCTGGACGCGGAGGGCCGCTGGAACTTCACCGACGCGCCCCAGAATATCGCGTTCACGCTCCTGGGATGGTACTCGTCGCCCACCGATTTCGGCCAGGCGATCTGTGATTCGGTCAACTGCGGCTATGACACCGACTGCACCGGCGCGACGCTGGGCGCCATCCTCGGCACGGCCTGGGGCGCACGGCGCCTCCCGGAGCGCTGGATGAAGCCCCTCGGCGATTCGATCGCCATCGATCCCCGGCGCACGCGCCTGCACGTGGTGCCAAAAACGCTCCAGGAGCTTGCGGAGCGCACGGCTGCTATCGCCGTGGCGATGCTGGCGCAACACGGTTACGTCTTCGGCCCGGGACGTACGCTCGACGTCGCGCTTCCCACGCC
>JAAZEM010000096.1 GCA_012512265.1 Armatimonadota bacterium
ATCCGAAGGCGACGCTTGGCGGCAAGCCGAACTGGGGGATGAACGTGCTGATGAGCGTGGTGGTCTGCTTTGCCTGGGGCTACCTGCTCTATACGGGGAACATCAACACGCTGTGGCGCATGCTCGGGATCGTCAACCAGCTCCTCGCCGCGATTGCCCTGGCCGTGGGCACTACCTACATCCTGATGCACTCTGCGAAGCGGCGCTATGCGCTGTGTACGGGGGTGCCGTTCGCGTTCGTGATCGTCACAACGGTGACGGCAAGCTGGCTGAGCATCCAGGGCTGGTGGGCCAAGATCCCCGCTGCGGCGCCAGCCGAGGCGTTCTCGCTGCGCCTGATGTGCATCCTGGCGTCCATCATGCTCGTGCTCACCATCGCGATCGTGGCAGACGCAGTTCGGCGCTGGGTTCAGATCCTCTCGCGGCCGGCTGGCGCGCCAGAAGGTGAGCGAGAGCTGGAGACCGCCGGCCGGGCGTAGCCGCGGCCGGCCGGCGCGCATCGATCCAGGGAGTGGGGCGGGGGCACCCCGCCCCTCGTCAGTGGAGGAACCAGCGCATGCCAGAGTGGATCATCACCATGCCGTAGCTGTCCGCGGCGGCGGTCACCTCGTCATCGCGGACAGAACCGCCGGCCTGGAGGACATAGCGGACGCCGCTGCGGTGGGCCCGGTCGATCGTGTCGCGGAACGGGATGAACGCATCGGAACTAAGGGCAACGCCCTCGAAACGCGCTATCCATTCGGCGCGCTCTTCGGGTGTGAGCGGCTGGGGCTCCTCCGTGAGCGCCGCGCGCAGGGCGTCCTTCTCGGCATCGGAGAGCTCGTCCCACAGCAGGAACTGGTCCACGACATTCGTCTTCTCGACGCGCCCGAGGCCTTCCCGGAAGGGGAGCGCGAGCACGCGCGGGTGCTGCTGGCAGAACCACTTGTCCGCCTTCCCGCACGCCAGGCGGGTGCAGTGGACGCGCGATTGCTGCCCGGCGCCCATGCCGATCACCTGGCCGTCATACGCCACGCATACCGAGTTGGATTGGGTGTATTTGAGCGCGATGGTGGCCACGGCAAGGGTGAGCGCCACATCGGCAGGCAGCTCCTTCTTCTCGGTGACGACCGTACCGAGCGCCGCCGGATTGATGGAGGCGGCGTTCCGCTCCTGATACAGCTCAAAGCCAAACACCTGGCGGTGCTCAACGGCAGGCGGCTCGTAATCGGGATCGATCTCCAGGATCGGATAGTTGCCTCCACGCTTCTGCTTGAGGATCTCGAGGGCCTCCGGTTCGTAGCCGGGAGCGATGATGCCATCGGAGACCTCGCGGCGCAGGAGCGAGGCCAGGGAGACGTCAACCACGTCGCTCACCGCGGCAAAATCGCCGAAAGAGCACATGCGGTCGCCGCCGCGGGCGCGCGCGTAGGCCTGTGCCACGGGCGAGAGCTCCTCATCCGGGAGCATCTGGGAAGCGCGAAACTCCGGCGAGAGCGGCCGGGCGATGGCGGCGCCGGCAGGGCTGACATGCTTGAAGGACGCGGCGCCTGGAACGCCGGCGACCTGCTTTAGCTCCCGGGCGAGTTGCCATGCCCCGAGGGCATCGAGGATGTTGATATAGCTCGGCGCGCCGTTGAGCACGCGCAGCGGCGTGCCTTCTCCATCGAAGACGAGCCGCGCCTGGCGCTGGTGGGGGTTCAAGCCGTAGCGAAGTGGGATCTCCAAAGTCTCTCTCCTCAAGCGCGTGGTGTATCGATACTCCTGGTTTCGCCGCCACGAGCGCCGCTTCCTACCGCCCCTGCGCCTCGTTCCGGACGCGGTCG
>JAAZEM010000097.1 GCA_012512265.1 Armatimonadota bacterium
CGTCGAGCTTTTTACTGTGATCCGCCACCTGATGGCGGCGCCGCGTTGAGAAGGAGATCCGAATGAGCGAGAGACCCCTGCGTTTCGCCGTGGTGGGCCTTGGCATGGGGCAAACCCACTGCCATGACATCCACGATGCCAACGGCGCGGAGCTGGTGGCCGTGTGCGATCTGGTGCCGGAGCGCGTGCAGAAGATGGTAGAGCGCTATGGCTGCCGCGGCACCACCCGATTTGAAGAGATTCTGGCGGCACCGGATATCGATGTCGTAAATATCGCGACGCCATCAGGCATGCACGCAGAGCATACGATTGCGGCGTTGCGCGCCGGAAAGCATGTGATCTGCGAGAAGCCACCCGATGTGACCGTGGCCCAGGTAGATGCGATGATCGCGGCGCAGCGCGAGACCGGTCGGAAGCTGGAGATCATCTTTCAGACGCGCTTCGAGCCGGTCTATCGCCGGATCCGGCAGACCATCGCCGATGGGCGCCTGGGCAAGCTGATCGGTATCCATGGCTCGGTGCATTGGTGGAGAGGGCAGTCCTACTACGAGTGCCCCGGGATGTGGAAGGGCACCTGGGCGCTGGATGGCGGTGGCTCGCTTGCGAACCAGGGTGTGCACACGATCGATATCCTCCAGTGGATGTGCGGCCCCGTCGTCGAGGTGTACGGCAAGTACGGCGTGTACGCGCATGAGATCGAGGCGGAAGACAAGACCGCGGCGGTGCTCACCTTTGCCAACGGAGCGATCGGCACGCTGACGACGACAACCGCCTGCTATCCCGGCATCGATACCGAAATCCTGATCCATGGCGAGAACGGGTGCATCCGCACTCAGGGCGGCCTCCAGATGTGGCGCATCCGCGCCGAAACGCCGGAAGCCGAGGCAGAGGAAGAACGCCAGATGCTGGCGCTCTATGGCCCATCGGACAAGCGCGACGCCGGCGTGTCGTCCGATCCCTTTGCGCTGGCCACTCGCGGTCACCGTGCTCAGGTGGAGGATATGGTGTGCGCCATCCGCGAAGACCGAGATCCGGCGATCACGGCGGAGAGCGCCAGGCACACGGTCGAAATCCTCAACGCCGTCTATGAATCGGCGCGTCTTGGCCGGCCGGTGAAGCTCGGGCAGTAGCAGTCCATCAGAACGCAATTGATCGAGGGCCGCGTCATCATAGGATGGCGCGGCCCTCTTCAGCAGTCAGAATGCCAACAAAGCATCCTCTGGCGTCTCCTGGGTGAGAACCGCAGCGAGGGGGCGCATAAGCAAAGGGGCTACGATGCGACTGGCCACACTGGTGGTCATCGCCGTGAGGTTCTTCCTCGAGGTGTGGCTCCTGCCGTGCCTGGGCGAATCTGCCTGACCGCCTCGTTCCTGCCCGGTGGAGCCGGGCAAGCAACGCGGCCGGGATGCACGGCCACCTGCCGCCAGGGAAGAGGATGCCGGGATATAGCCGGCCCCTCCTGGCTCCTCCGAGTGATATGAGAGACGACTGAACGCCTGCGCGACTGGCTCCCTTAAGTGCCGCTGGCCCTTGCCCGCCTGCATTCGGGCCGGGCATCCCCGATACTTCGCGGCATCGGAATGGCTCCACCCCGTGCATGGCCCATCCCCATCCCTCTCCCGAGGCGCCCTTCCGGCGTGCCCAGAAAGGGCGCTCCTCCGCCGAGCACCCTATCGGCGGGGGGCTTGGACAGCCGATCCCCCTAGATGTCGGGGCGTTGACATGCGGTCACACTCCTGCTATAGTCTTCTCTGTTGGGCATGGGCTATCATAGCCCGTCATTGTGTCAGGAGAAGAGACCGTGAACAGAGGGAACGGTGGGACCACAGAGGGAGAGCTGGTGTTCCGCGGTGGCGGTGAAAGGGCACTCTTCATCGTCGAAGCGGGGGATCTGGCGCGTGCCAAGCGGCTTCTGGCGTATTTCGACGGCATGGCGTGCGAGGTGCGTCCGATCGCGGTTGGTCCGGTGGTGGTCTGTGCCGCGTGGGTAGAACAGCCCGGGTCGGGGACGTTCGAGAGCATGGCGGAGCACCTGCGCGATGGCTACTCGCTCTCCATCTGCGAGCCGGGCTTCTCGCCAAGCATGTATCGGGTGGCTCTCCAGCTTGCGCGCGACACGGAGGGAGAGCTGCGGCCACTGGAGTGTTGCAGCGTGTGCGGCGCGCCCGATCCCTTCCCAACCACGCTCTCCTTGCGGGTCGGCGGGGAAGAGGCTCGCTTCCTCTTCTGCCAGAGCTGTAGCGGTGCAGTGATGGATGCGCCAGACGCGGTGGCGCGTCTGCTCCTGGGCAAGGCAGCGGAACGCTCGCCTGAGTGGCGCGATGTTGAGCTGGGGCCGCCCATGAAAAGCGGCCGTGCGTGGCGGTTCCCGATCCGTCGCGCGGCGGATGCGCTCTCGCCGAGCCATCGATAGCCGTCTCCCCGGCCAGATGGGCCCGAGGGCGCACTCTGCGCGCCATATCCGCTCGTCCGGCGTGTTCCGGCCTGGAAGGCGCGGTTCAGGCATCCCGGCGGAAGCGGTAGCCCACATTGCGAACCGTCTGGATCAGCTCCTCATGCTCGGGGCCTAGCTTGGCCCTCAAGCGCCGAATGTGCACGTCCACGGTGCGCGTGCCCCCATAGTAGTTGTAGCCCCAGAGCTCGCTGAGAAGCTGCTCGCGCGTGAAGACGCGTCCCCGGTGCTCCACCAGGTAGCGGAGGAGCTCATACTCCTGGTAAGTGAGGGCAAGCGGTACGCCACGCAGGGAGACCTCGCAGCTCGCGAGGTTGATGACGAGATCGCCTGCGCAGAGAAGATCCGCCATGTCGGTGCGGTTCGCGCGCCACCGCAACTGGCGGATGCGTGCCGTCACTTCCTGGCCAGAGAGGGGTTCCACGAGGAAGTCATCAAACCCGCTGGTGAAATCGAGGTGATCGAGCTGGGCGCGGCTCAGGGCAGCGAGCACGTAGACCCTGGGGTTACCCACAGCCTGACGCACACGCCCAAGAGGAGGATGTGGGCGACTGGCGCTGCGCAGGTCAACGACAAGGGCGGTCAGGTGAGTGGTCTGGTCCTCCGGATCGTCCAGGAAGGCGGATGTGGTGGATGCGTGCGCCCGATGGCCCGCGCCGACTAGTTCGGAGACGAGGGCGTCGCGCCAGAGGGCATCATCGCTCAGGACCAGAATGCTCTCCATCGAATCTAGGATCTCTATCCGCGCGGTGCATGCTGGCGCAGCTGGCCAACCGTAGGCAAGATACGCGGCACCATACGGAGCCAGGCGACCGATAAACGACAGGGCCCGCCGGGCGTCTACCTATCGCCTCTCTTTGCGGGCCCTCCTGTGCGGGATCTTCGCGGCGACGCCAGCAATGCACCAGGGCGGCAGAGCGTGGCGGCTATTGCCCGGGACCGAGCACGGTCACATCGACCCGCGTCGATTTCGGGGCGATATCAATCGTTCCCGGGATAGTGAGCCGCGCGACAAGGCCCGCGTTCCCCGCAGCCACGCCTTCGAGTATCACCGTGTTGTAGGCGCTAGGGGCGACGCGGATGGAATTGGCGCCGGTATCGACCAGAAACTCGACGCCAGCGGGAATGGGGTTGCCCGCGGAATCGAGCGGCTCAGCGATCAGGGTGGTACCAGTCCCCACGGGGATGGATACCGAGGTGGCCTCCACCCCTGTATTGAGCACCCGAATCCGGCTCACCAGGCTATTGAGCACGTTGACCACAGGCTCCGCCAGGCCGCTGACCACGGACGCATGCGCTGCCTCGGGCGTCGAGAGGTGAGTGGAGACGGCAGAGAGGCGTACCGGGGTCGACCCTGGGGCAGGCGTGCGTGCGAGTTCAGCGACGCGCTGCTCCAGCGTGTTGATCTGGGCGCGCGTGATCTGCATCACGGGGCCGCCGGCGTCGTAAAGCGCCTCCAGGTGACCCGCGACGAGGGTGGACGCGATGTTGGCATCGCGGCTGAGCAACGCCCCGGGACCAGGCACCAGGGTGCTCAAGAGAAGGACGTTGGCAACGACGGTGCTCCCGTTGGCATCGGGGATGCGCACTCCGGGAGCGAAGATCTCGAGCTGCCAGAGATCATCCGGGCTGGCGCCAACAGGCACATCGACGGCTAGGCTGTAGGAGCCGTCGGGCGCGGTGGTGCCGGTCTGGTGAACAGAGGTACCCGAGTCGCTTCGGCGCAGCACACGGTAGGTGGCGCCCCCGAGGCGGATATCGCCGCTCGCAAGGCCACGGGTGGCTGGCTCGCGCTCGAGGTAGGCAGTACCGACCACGGAAAAAGTGTATTCGGTGAGGTCGGCGCCAGATTTTGCACCGTCGTCAGAACCGCCGCAGCCTGCGAGGAGAAGGCCGGCAAGCGACAAAATCAAGGCGCCCACCCACTGGGCAGAGATGCGATTGGGCTTCAAGTCAGTGTCCCCCTTATCGGTCCTGTGCGCTGAGTTCGCGTCGCGATACGCACTTTCCTGCTGCTGAGCGGCACGGCGATCATCCGCGACGGAGGCATGGCGGTGCGCCGCCAGGGGCGGGGGAGCGCGGGCTCAGTCGCGCTCGCGCATGGCACGCTCGACATCGCGCGCTGCGGTGCGCTTGGCAATCTCCTCGCGCCGGTCGTAGAGGCGTTTCCCCCGCGCCAGGCCGAGCTCGATCTTGGCGCGTCCACCACGCAAGTAGAGCTGAAGCGGGATCAGCGTGAGGCCGCGCTGCTCCACTTTGCCCCGAAGCCGCTCGATCTCGCGGCGATGGAGCAGCAGCTTCCGGGGCCGGACGGGATCGACGTTGTAGCGGTTGCCCGCCTCGTAGGGGCTGATGTGCATGTGATGCACCCACACTTCGTTCCCCTCGATGCGTGCGAAGGCATCCTGGAGGTTGGCCTTCCCCTCGCGGATCGACTTGATCTCCGTTCCGGTGAGCACAATGCCCGCCTCGTGGCTTTCCTCAATCTCGTATTCGTGCCGTGCCTTGCGGTTGACCGCAACCACTTTCTTGCCTTCTTCGCGCATTTCCTTCGTGCCTTTGCCTCGGTTGGGGGGGGATAGCCACCTGGCTTCGGAGAGTGGTGGCCGCGCGGGCCCGAGGTTGCCCAGAAAAAGAACGCGGCGGGGGGATGGGGATCCCCCCGCCGGCAGGGTTATCAGTGCCGCAGGATTGGGCGACACAGCGTACGTGGGCCCAACGTATTGGGCCTAGCCGCCAATGCCAGAGCCCTGGGTGTGACCCGGGTGGGGCACAGCAACCACCCGAACGTTGAAGGTGGTGCTGCGGCTATTGCCAGCGACGCGCGCCGTCACGCTCACCGTGCCGAGAGCATCGCCGCGAACCCACAGCGAGTCTCCACCGAAGGCCACGGCCGTCAGCACGTTGCCACCGTCGGCGGGCTCAAGGACCCACTCGATGGGGAAGGCGACCGGCTGACCATTCAGGCGGGCCTGAGCGGTGATGTTAACGCTACCCGTCTGGAAGAGGTCGAAGGTCGCGGGCACGGGCGAACCATCGATGGTCACGACGATCTCATCGACGGCAGCATTGACCAACGCCGGCAGGGCGGTCTGAAGCTGGGCGAGAACCGCGGCAAAGTCAGTGTTGTTGAACGCGGTCGCCGCGAGGCTCGGCGCCAGCGCCTGGCCGGCCTGGATGGCAGCCTGAATGGCATCGGCGAAGTCGGCCGTCAGCACGAACCCGGGATCATTCACGAGGTCCGCGAGGAGGGCCACGGCGACCGAGGTGGCGCCATTGGCATCCACGCCAGGGATGGTCGCGCCCGCAGTGGTGGGCGGCAGGAACGGGGCAGCGAACGCCTGGGCGACGCCATCATCGTCACCCTCGACCTCCACGGTCCAGAGGCCCCGGCTGAAGTCGGTGCCAGGGAAGTTGGCCAGGTTGGCGGTGAGGGTGTAGCCAGCGGCCGGAACCGGGGTCTGCGTATCGACGACGACCCGCTGGCCAGCGGCGGTGATGAAGACGAGGCGAGCGGTGGTCGCCGTGAAGACGCGGCCGCGGCCGGCAGACTGGCCGGTCACGGTGAAGGTGCCGGCAACGGCAAGCGGCGCCGGTGCGGGCGTCTGCGGGATAACCACCGATCCAGGCGGCGGAACCGTAGGCGCAGGCCCGGTTCCCTCCACGGAGCCGAGAAGGCCTCCGCACCCTGCGAGGGCTACTCCAAGCGCCAGCGGCGCGAGAGCAGCCAGATACCGAAGGTTCTTCACACTTGGTTTCAAAGCAGTGTCCCCCTTTCTCTCCTGTGGACCGTCGGAGAGGACCAGAGTCATCACTGAGTCACCCGGCCAGGATCGGGTTCCGTGTTTCCCCTCCTGGTTGCTTCCTTCCGTCCGGCCTCAGTGCCCGGGTCGTTGCGCAGGCGCAGCGCCCGGATATCTATCAGTTTGACTGCCTAGGTGCAAGTGCGCGTAGATGGCGTCTGGCTGGTGCACGCACCAACCGCTGCAAGTCGTTGGCACTGCTCCCGCCGCAGGGCATCCTGCCGTGCGGCCCGGGGGCGTCCCTCTCGGGCGAGGGTAACGCTATAACCATAGAGTTCGAGAGGGCCGCGAAGGTTTCCTCTAGCTGATCAAAAGCGTGCTTTTCGAGCGTGGAATATGCAGCGGGGGGCAGGTTAGCCTGCCCCCCGCCAGTCGGTTGTCAGTTAGGCTTTCCCGACGCGAGTCTTCGCAGGAACCTCCTCGGCTTCCTTCGTGGTGATTCCGCCCTTCTTGCTGAAGAGGACGGCCACGGCGAGGAACGCAATCGCCATGAGGACGACGAGCGTGCGTGCCGCGAGGCTGATGTCCTGGATGACAATCGGCGCGATGAGCACGGCCACGAGGTTCATGACCTTGATCATCGGGTTGAGCGCCGGGCCGGCCGTATCCTTGAGCGGGTCACCCACGGTGTCGCCGATGACGGCGGCCTTGTGGGCATCCGTTCCCTTGCCGCCCAGGAAGCCATCCTCAACCTTCTTCTTGGCGTTGTCCCATGCCCCACCGGTATTGGACATGAAGACGACCATCAACTGGCCACTGAGGATGGCGCCAGCGAGGAAGCCGCCGAGGCTGGCAGCGCCCTTGAGCGGGTCGGCGAAGCCGAGGCCGAAGCCGACGAGGATCGGAGCGAAGACCGCGAGGATACCGGGGCCGAGCAGCTCCTTCTGAGCCGCCGCGGTGCTGATATCGACGCAGCGCTGATAGTCAGGCTTGTTCTTCCCCTCCATGATGCCGGGGATCTCACGGAACTGGCGGCGTACTTCCTGCACCAGCATGAACGCCGCGCGGCTAACCGCGTTGATAGCGAACGAGCTGAACAGGAAGGGCACCGCGCCACCGATCAGCATGCCCACGAAGACCTCGGGCCAATCGAGGTGAATACCGGATCGGAGGAGATCCTCGGCGCCTGCGCTGAGGGCAGCCATTCCCTCGGGCGGCAGCAGGCCGGCATCAGCCATGAAGGAGCGGAAGAGCGCCGTGGCGGCGATAACCGCTGTGGCGATAGCGAGACCCTTGGTGAGGGCCTTGGTCGTGTTTCCAACCGCGTCGAGCTTGGCGACGATGCGGCTGGCGCCCTCGTTCCCCTCCAGCGCGCCAGACATCTCGAAGATGCCGTTCGCGTTGTCGGAGATGGGGCCATAGGTGTCCATGGCCAGCATGTAGCCAGTGGTAGTCAGAAGGCCCAGGCCAGACAGGGCGATGCCGTAGGCCGCGAGGGCGGGGCTGCCCGGGAAGATCAGGACCGAGCCGATAATGGTGGCGCCAATGGCGACGACCGACCACACAGAGGACTCGAGGCCGACGCTCAAGCCGGAGAGAATAACCGTAGCCGGGCCGGTCTTGGTCGAGTTTGCAATCTCGGTGACCGGGGCCTTCTCGGTGGCCGTGAAGTACTCGGTCAGGCGCTCGATGACCAGGGCCAGGATGATGCCCATGAGCGTAGCGCAGAAGAAGGAGTACCACGGGGCGATCACGGTGCCGTCGTCAGCGACGAAGTCGTTCATGAAGAAGCGAGTGATCACGCCGAAGCCGATCACAGCCACGCCAGCGGCGATCCAGTAACCGCGGCTGATCGGGGCCATGGGATCCATGTTCTCGTCATCCTTGCCGCGAACGCTGAGGATGCCGATGATCGAGGCCACAACGCCCACTGCACGAACGAGAAGCGGATACATGATCAGCTTCATCACGAACGGGGCAAGCGGCGAGCCCACCGGGCCGGCCGCGGCGCCGAGGATGATGGCGGCGACCAGGGTGACCTCGTAGCTCTCGAAGACGTCTGCGGCCATACCGGCGCAGTCGCCGACGTTGTCTCCCACGTTGTCCGCGATGGTCGCGGCGTTGCGCGGGTCATCCTCCGGGATGCCCTGCTCGACCTTACCGACCAGGTCGGCGCCGACATCGGCTGCCTTGGTGAAGATACCACCGCCAACGCGCATGAAGAGCGCGGCGAGGGCGCCACCAAAGCCGAAGCCGAGCAGAACCTTCATCGCCTCCTGTCGGAAGATGTAGAAGACGATGGTGGCGCCCAGCAGGCCAAGACCCACCGTGAACATGCCGGCCACCGAGCCAGCCCGGAACGCCGTCTCGAGAGCACCCTTGTAGGAGCGCAGCGCCTGAGCAGCGACGCGCACGTTCCCGCGCACGGCCATCTTCATGCCGACGAAGCCAGCGCCGTAAGAAGCGGCCACGCCCAGGATGAACGCGAACGCCAACCCCACCGCGAGCGCCGTAGGCGACATGATCTCCTGGTAGGTGGGATCCGCAGCGCGGGCAACTTCAGCGGCGTGCACGAAGACGCCCTTGTAAACGAAGAACAGCAGGATCGCCAGGCCGATGACCAGCCAGATCATCGTCTTGATCTGGCGGGCCAGGTAGGCCATAGCGCCGTCGTGGATGGCAGCGGCCACATCCTTCATCGCCTGCGTGCCTTCGTCTACAGCCATGACCTTGCGGACGAGCCAGTAGCCGAAGAGCAGCGAGACGATGGCCGAGGCGAACACGATGTGGAGGATGGTGTACTCTTGGGCCCCCAAGGGCGGCAGGACGAGATTCGCCTCGCCTGCACGCGCCGGGGCTGTGCTCAGCAGCATCCCCAGAGCGGATAGAGCGAACAAACCGGTCTTACCCGCCGCGCGACCGCGTGTGGATCGACGCGCGCGGACTAACGTGTGCATGGTCTTGTGCGTCCCCCTTCTGATTTCGGACCAGGCCTGCGGGTTGATCCCGCTGCCTATGCTCGAGCTGCCCGGGATGGTCCGCTTCCTCTTCAGGCCCGTGCCGCAAGGAGAGGGAAGCCTGCTCCGCGGCATGTACTTAAGAGGTGCGCCCCATCGCGGGCCGCGCTCCGCGTTTTACGCAGATGGCCAGTCACGCCCGGCGTGATGGTCTCTGAGTGGTATGCCGGCGCCTACGCCAAGCTACTCGTCCGGGCCGCCGGCAATGGTCGCCGCATACCCCTTGTTTCCCAGGCGGGTGGCAAGACGCTCGGCGTTGCGCCGATCGCGAAATGCCCCTGCCTGAACGTGGACAATGCTGCCTTCCACAAGCACGTGCGAGGCAAAGCCGTGTTTGCGCAGCTCACTTGCGAGACGCTCGGCGTCTGCGCGTGTGGCCGGCGCTCCCACCTCCACGCGGAAAAGTGGCCCCTCGCTCTTGCCCGCGGTGCTCTCCGCGCGCGCACTCGGCGAGGCCTCGGCCTCCTCCGCGTTCGCCGTGGGGAGGGCCGGCTCCTCGGAAGGCACGGCATCTCTTGCTGGAGAGATGGCAGCCTTAGGCCAATCCCTGGTAGGGGTGGCGGGCTGGGAAGGCAAATCGACCGACGGCGCGGGCTCTGGGGCCGGCCGGACGGTGACGCTCTGGGGCGCCGCTGTGCCTGTCGTACCCCCGGCAAGCGGGGCCTCCGCCACGTGGTGGCTCTCTTCCGCAGGTGCCTCCGGGCGTGCCTCGCCAAGCGACTCGGTGGTCGGTCGAGACCGAGGCTCGCGCACTCGGGAGCCGGGTCTCTCGCGATCCGCTATCGTTGGCGGGGCAACGTGGCTCTCGGAGAGAGCCGTCTCTTCCATGGATACTTGTGGGCTGGTGTCAGCCGGGCTGCGCGACGGGTACACGCGGGGCGCAATCCAATACAAGCTGACAAAGAACGAAGCCAAAGACGCGATAACAAGAACACTGCCCCACTTGACCCAGGCCAGCGCCGTTTCATCCCTGCCACGGCCCCTCCGAGGACGGTGCTTGCCAGACACCCTCTCCACTTCGGGCATACGATACTCCCGTCCACGACGTGATCCAAAGGACCTCGCCGGGTCGCCAGGAGGAGCCGCCGCACATCGCGAAACCATGTGCACGACACATCCCGCAGAGGATGCCTGACGCACCTGAGGTCCGCTAC
>JAAZEM010000098.1 GCA_012512265.1 Armatimonadota bacterium
AGCTCACTCCCTTCGAGATTCCACCGGCGCCGGCGCTGAACCGCCTCGTTTTCGCCCACGGATGGACCGGCACGCCGCTGCAGAGCGGGTGGCCAGGGGGCGCGAAGGCGCTTCGGCATTTTGGGTTCACGCACGCCTCGGTGGGCTCTTGGGAGATGCCCTCTTTCTACGGCACGCCCGAGTTTGCGGAGAGCCAGAAGTGGCTGGATCAGGAAGCCCGGCCCGCCGGCCTGAAAGTGTGCCTCACCGATTCCCCCTTCCACATCATGGAGGCGTTGTGGGCGCAGGAGCCGGACTTCGCTGAAGCGTATGGCGAGACGGATCCCCCGGGGAAGCGCCTCTGCCTCTCTTACCGGGGCAAGTACTACCAGAAAGAGATTGAGCGGATCGTGGAGCGCTACCGCCGCCGGCAGCCCGACCTGATCAGCCTCGATGTCGAGTGCTTCGGGCATGCCCTGGAGCACGTCCAGAAGTGTGCGCCGTGTCGGAAACTGCTGGATGACCGCGGCGTGACCCCGGAGGAGCTGGCCACGGATCTCTACGCCGAGACCGCGAGGGAGCTGGCTGCGGCGATCGCCCAGGCGGCCCGCGATTTGGGCCAGACGCCCCCGCCCATCGGCTTCTACCATGCCAGTCCGGCGTACCGCTATCAAAACGTCTTCGATTTCGCGAAGCTCTATCCGGCAGGCTGCCAGTTCAACAACCCGGAGGTGTACGTGCGCTGCTGGCCGGCCGCCGCAGCCGAGATCATTCGGGCCGACAAGCGCCTCCTTCCCCCAGAGTGCCCGATCATTGCCTGGACCTCCCCGGGCACGCTCGATTGGGAGGGCGAGGCGCCATCCGGACGCCTCTTCGACACGCTGATGGAGGAGTTGCTCAACGGCGCGACCGGCACCCTCTACTATCTCCCCGTTCACCTTTGCTCGGAGGATCTGGCGGCGCAGGCGCAGGTGGCCCGCCTCCTGGCGCCCTTCGAGGAGATTATTGCGACTTCCACGCTGTGCGACACCAAGGAGTGGCGGCAGGGCAGCACCGGCCACGTCTCGGCGATCCGCTCGGGCGATGAGATGCTCGTCTTGCTGGCCGATTACGAGCACCTCGGAAAGACGACGGTGGAGGCACGGATTCCCGTAGAGCGCCCGGTGGACGCAGTGGAGCTGTTTACGGGGAAGCGCACGCGCCTTGCGCCCGGCGCTAACCTCCTGCGGGTGACTATCGAGGGGGGCTATCGGTCACGCCCGTTCTATATCGGGAACCGGTGGCGGGAGCGCGTGGCTCGGAGGTAACGCACGCGGAGCGCGCTACGGGGCTAGAGGTTGTTCCACATCTGGAGATCCGGCTCCTTGACGTGGCGCTCGGGATAGATCCACTTGGCGAGCTGGACGACAGTGCCGGTGGGACCCGTCGTCAGCCACATCTCGTCGGCCACCTCCAGCATGAGCGTGTAGCCCATTCCCAGCGAGACCTTGGTAGAGAAGCCGGGCGTCAGGATGGTCGCCGGCAAGTTCTCCGGGTGGATTCCGGTTCCGCGGTCGCTCACGCGAGCGATGACGCGCTCCGGAGTGACATAGAGGGCACAGCGGCCATCTTTGGCGTGTTTGATGGCGTTGGCTGCCGCCTCGGAGACGGCGAGCATGAAATCGGCGGCATTCTCCTCGGGCATGCCCGCCGTGATCGCGGCCTGCTGCACGCGCTGGCGCAGCGCACGGTAGGATTCGGGATCGTCGAAGGATGTTTCCAGAACGAGTTCGCCCTCGACGGGGATCTGGGCCAGGTCCACCAGGTGCAGCTTGTTGTTGGTCACAGCCCGGATGACCTGCCGGTAGAACTGCTTTTTCTCGATCTCGGCGCGGAGAAGACGCTCGTGTGCCTCTTCCATCTCGGCCTCCGCGCGTACCCGGGCCGTGATGTCGCGATAGGCGGCATAGAGGAGGCGACGCCCCTGCAACTCGAAATGCCGGATTGCAATCTCCGTCGGGAAGATGGTGCCATCCTTCCGAAGTGAGTTCCGGTAGGGAACCTTATCGGTCCGGCCTGGCTGCCACCCATCCATGACGGCACGCGTTTTCTCCGGCTCGGCCGAGATATCGAGGGCGGTCAGAGAGAGGAACTCCTCGAGCTCATAACCGAAGAGCTGGCACGCGGAGTCGTTCGCTTCCAGGATCTGGCCTGTTTGCGCATCGAGGAGGACGAGGGCGTCGGGCTCCACCGCGAAGAGGGAGCGATACCGCTCTTCGTTCTCCTTCAGCGCGTCTACCACGCGCTTGCGTTCCAAGATGCGCCACATGCCGGTTCCCAGCAGGCGAAGCTGGCGCACATCGGCATCGTCGTACTCGGTTTCCTTGTTGGCCACGCCAATGACGGCTACGACGCGCCCTCCTTCCATAATCGGCACGTTCATATGCCGGCGTAGCTCCACGTGGCCCTCTGGATAGCCCTTCTTCCAGGGGTTCGGCGCCTGGTAGCCGTTGGTGATGATCGGCCGCCGCTGTCGAACCGCTTCACCCCAAAGCCCCGTGGTCTCCACCGGATAGATCAGGGGCTTCTCCGCGATGAGGCAGTCGTACATCGCCCGCTCGGACCACGCGTGCATCGTCATCACCGTCTCGGACTCGTTGACGAAGGCGAGGTAGCCGAGGGTACTCCTCGTCAGGCGGACCGCCTCCTCCATGGCGAAGTGGGTGATCTCCTTGACAGAGGCCTCGGTCATGAGGTTGAGGTCAAGCAAGGCTTCCAGGCGTGTCTCATCGAGCTGTAGGGCTTCCATGGCCCGCTGCCGCTGGGCAATCTCGCGCCGGAGTTTCTCGTTGGCGCGCGTCAGATCCGCGGTGCGCTCGGCAACCCGGGACTCGAGCTCCTCCTTGCCGGCAAGCAGCGCCGCCTCGGCGCGCTTGCGCGCCGTGATATCGAGGATGATTCCTTGGTAGTGCGTCAGTCTGTGGTGCTCATCCAGGAGGCCGAGGGCGTGCTCCTCCACCCAGCGCACCTCGCCGCTCCGGGTGATAATGCGGTATTCCAGGACGAGGCCGTGCGTGCCGTCCTGGATGGCCCGAGTGATCTCGGCATCCAGGCGCGGCGTATCATCGGGGTGGATCAGCTCTGCCCAGGAGATGCGGCCAGAGCGGAACTCCTCGGGGTCGTAGCCAAACCGGGAGATGTTCGCGGAGACGTACTCGACGGGCCATCTTGGGGCGATGCGCCAGAGGAAGACGGTGGCGGGGCCGCGGTCTACCAGCGCCATCAGGCGATACAGCTCCTCGCGAGTGCGCCGCAACTCGCGTTCCAGGCTCTCTAGACGCTCACTGGCCTGCTTCAGCGCCTCGTGATCAGATGACATCGGCTCCCAACCTTCCCCAAGTGATGCCCGCCATGCCTACCACACGCCACTCATCCGATTGACTCCATTTTATCAAAAGTTGCGGAACGAAGAAAGCCCCCCGAAACAAGGTGTTCGCATCAAATCCTCCGGCTTGGTGCCGGATACCAGGCCTCATCCAGCGGGCCGGCTCGCAGGTCGGATCACATCGGACTTCTCCGAGAGAGCCGCGCGGTAGCTCCCCTCCCCCAGGGCTGGCGGAGGTCCGGTGGGCAAGCAGGGGTGTGCGGGGATAGGATAGCCGGACGCGCCCGCACGTCTCCATCCGCGTCCGTTCCCTTCATCCACGGTATCGCTGCCGGGAGAGGGTGTTTGGGAGGGGGCTGGGAGCAGCGCCCCCTCCCGATGACGGTAGTCTGGTGGTGCCGCGCGCGCAGGCGCTATTCCATCTCGGGCTCCACGTCTACCCAGCCGCCATCGCATTCGTAGGCCGAGCGGTACATGGCGTCCAGGATGGCGCGGGTGCGCCGGCCGTCGCGTCCGGTGCAGGTGAGCTCCGCGCCAGCGCGCAAGGCGGCCGCGAAGTTGTCCGCCGAATTCAGCCATTCGGGCTCCACGCGCAGCGGCGGTTGCTCGCTCCAGGCGCCATCGATGTACCAGCGGATGAGCGGCTTCTCGAAGGGCCCTCCCGCCACTTCGAGATAGGCGCCGTCGGTTCCCGTCAGCTCATACTGGTAGTACCAGGTGGAGTGTGGGTAGCTGGTCGTCGCGTAGAACGTGAGCACCATGCCGGAGTCGTACTCCCACACCGCCGTTCCCAGGTCCTCCGCTTCGATATCATGCGTCTGGGTGTAGACGTTGCAGCGCACGCGCGCGGGGATTCCCAGGGTGTAGGCCGCCTCATCCACATGGTGGACCGCCTGATTCGAGAGCACGCCGCCGCCATCCCAGCGTTTGGTGCCTCGCCAGCCGCCGTTCGCCCGGAAGTACTCCATCGTGCGCAGAACCTTCAGCGAGGAGTTGCCGCTGATGAGCTTTCCGAGCCGGCCCTGAGCCACGGCTGCCTTCAGGGTGCAGACGCTGGTGATGTGCCGGCGGTCAAGATCCACGCCCAGAAGGAGCCCCTTTGCCTCCGCGGCGCGGATCATGGCATCGCACGCCGCGACGTTCGCTTCCATCGGCTTCGTTGTGAGAACGTGCTTGCCGGCCTCCAGGGCCTGGATGGCTACCTCGGCGTGCCGGCCCGTCTCGGTCATCACCCAAACGACCTCCACCTGGTCATCTTCCAGCCAGCGGCGCAGGTCGGTGGAATAGGGCACGCCGCACTCTTCGCCGGTGCGCCGGGCGCGCTCTTCGATCAGGTCGCAAACGCCCACCAGGCGCGTGCCGGGGGTTTGGGTGACCATCTTCGCGCGGTTGTGCCCCATGCCAAGGCCGACGACGACGAAGCCCACCGGATTATCCGCCCAGGGGCGCGCGATCCCCTCGGTTGAGCGGCGCTCGTGGAAAAGGCTGCCGGGAGCGGCGCTCGGCCAGGCCTTCTGGATCACCTCCACCGTGCGCCGCGACATCTCGACGTGGCTCACCGAGGGATCGGGGTTGTGGGTCTCGGCGCTCACCGGGCCGGCCACGCCGGCGTTGTTGCATGCCTGCAGCACCTTGGCATAGGGGATGAGCTCCTCCGCCGTGCCCGGCACCGCCTGCGTCGCCTTCACGTGGACCAGCTTGGCGCGCTGCACCATGCGGAGGATGTAGGCGTCCTCATCGCGCCGGCGCTCGTCGCAATCCCAGCTGTTGTGGCAGTCCCACGCCAGGCCCCACCTGGGCACGCCCAGGAGGTCCAGAATGGCAAAGACCTCATCCGGGGTGACGCCGCAGTTCTCAAAGGCGAGGGTGAGCCCAGCCTGCCGGGCGCGTTCGGCAAGGGGCGCGAAGCGGTCCAGCACCTGCTGCTGCAGGTCGGAGCGGTGCGCGAGAAGCCCGGATTCGGCCGCCGGGGGCTGCCAGTAGAAGAAGGCGCGCACCAGCCGGCAGTCGAGGGCATCCGCCGCGCGGATGATTCCCTCCAGCTTTTCCTCTTCCGCTTTGCATCGCTCAGGACCCGGCAGGTGCACCTTGGCCAGTGAGGACTCCAGGCAGCCCACCTTCATCCCGTGGTCATCGAGCAGCTTGCGCAGCCGCGGCAGCTCCTCCGGGGGCAGTGCCTCGGCCGGCTTGCCAAACACCATGTTGCGCAGGTCCACCGCGTGGAGGCCCCACGACTTGATGATCGGCAGGCCCTCAGTGATATCGACGCGTAGCTCGTCGGTAAAGATTGACGGAAACATGCTCTCTCCCCGTGGCTTTGATAACAGCCCTTATCACGCGGAATGGGTGAGCGAAGAGGCGGAAACAGACCAGCCGTGGAGAGGCTTCGCACACCCTTTCCGCAATCCGGCGATTTACTGGCCGGAGACAGTTAGCTCGCGTAGATCGATTCGGGCAGGTCAAGGGCGAGGAAGCCCTCGAGCTGCGGGATATCGGTCATCAGGCGGCGGCAGGAGTCGCCCTCGTTCACCCAGAGGGTGAGTGGCGAAGGTCCGTCCGTCACGCCGGAGAATTCACAGTGCAGCCCTGATTCGGTAACGTCGGCATACACCAGGCCGGAGTCGATGAGGCGCTTGCAGGTGACGCTGACCTGCTCGCGTTCGGCCGGTATCCAGTCGCAATCGGAGATCCCGCGGATGATCCCCTCGATGATGTACTCCCACTCCTCCAGGCTGATGCAGTCGATCCGCTCCTCGTGGCAAAAGATCTCGCCGAAGGCGAGGTTGTCGAGCTCCAGCTTCAGGTTGGCTATACCGCGGGCAATGGAGTCATCGGGCCGCGAGCGGTCGGACTCGCCGTAGAACGGAGTGTGCCCGTAGAGAATATCGGTGATCATGTAGGTGCCGCCGAGGTGCGAAGGCGCCGAGCCGATGAAGGTGAAGCCAGGGTGTCGGGGGCAGCGGTCGAGGACAAGGCCATGACGCCCGTTGGGACCGCGGACGCCGTAGGGCTTGGGCCGCCACGGAGGCTGATTGCCATAGAGCTGACCGACGACGCTGTTGTTGCAGGGGAACTCCACGCCGCGTTCCAGGAAGAGAGGCACCGCGCGCCAGCCGATCTCTCCGAAGTGCGAGTTCAGCACGCGGCTGTGCTTGATTCCGGCGCGCGCGAAGGCGTCATCCATCCGCTTGAAGTTGCGGCGCACCGTCTCGTCATCCAGGTCACGCCCGGTCTGGTGATCCACCGAAAGACCTTCGAAGGCGGTGTGCTTGCCGCCGTCGGAGAGGTCGGGCTTATCGGGGAGCACGCCGTAGGGCCGCCACTTGGGGCTCGCCTTGTAGAAATCGTCGCGGAAGGCGTGCATGGAGAAGTCGGCGCCACCCTTCTCGAAGAGGCGCCGGGCGGCAGCCCAATCGGTGGGTCCCATCTCATCAATAAACAGCCCGAGGTTTGGACCGATACCGTGGCGGTTCAGGACATCAACATAGCGGAACGCGGTGTGCGTGCCGTGGCAGTCATCCATGCGCGCGGCGATGTAGGGCGGGATGCATCGCATTGGGAAGGGTTTGGCCGCGGCCCAGATCAGGGAGCGCCACATCAGGCCGTCAATCCCGCGCGTGTGCCCGAGAATCCCATCCGCATAGATCTGCTCGCCCGTGCCGAAGACGACGACGCGCCCGGCGCCGACCTGGGCGCTGGCGATCACGCAGCGACCGTCCAGCGTCTGCACGAGCGACTGGAAGCCCTCGGCCGCCTCGAAGGTGACCACCTGCAGCGGGGCAAAGAGCGAGAGCGTCTCGCCCTCTGCGTGCCCGTGGGTGATGAAGCCGGGGGGCGCCGGGAAACGCAGCTGCTCGACCGTGGTCACGCCCGCGGGCGCAGGCACGAGCGCGCGCAGGCACTCCGGCCATTTTTCCACCTCGCGGTCGAAGCTGATGAGGCCCGCGCCAGCTCTCACTGCCTCGGCGATCTCTGTGGCGGCGCGCGCCGGCAATCCGGCCCCGGCGCCATCGTGCGCCAGGATGTAGGCAGCCCGCGGCGAGACGTGGCCGGGGGGAAGAGCGTATTGGCAGGCGCACTCCAACGCTTCCCAGGCGGGGCGGAAGTGATCGAGGGCGGCGAACACGGTCCGGTCGGCGCTCGCGCGCTCGGCTATTCGCCGGCTATCGAGAACTACCAGAACGCTACAGTTTCCTGCTGGCATGGGTTGTCCCTCCTCCAATGACGGCGAATCCGCGCGATGGTGCCCCCTTCAGACAGCGCCCGGCTGAGCCGACAGGCGCGGATCCGGCGCGTCTGCATGACTCTCTTGGGCACTGCAACGCGAGATCCTGCCCTGGAACGAGAGGAGAGCGCATGCGGGAGCGCAGAGCGGCGGGCGGATCGCACGTTCTTGCCCATCACCTAAGCGATCCACCGATGCGATTCTGGGAGTTGGCGTCTACATCAGGGTAAGCCATAGGCCCGGGATCAGGGCGGGTAACGGCTCTGCCAGGGATCCGCGGCGGGCGCGGCGAACGTAGCGGTAATCCTGTCGCTGGAGGCGCAGATGAAGGTAGAGTGCTATGTGCTCGGACCCCTGGCGAATAATGTGTACCTGGTGGTGGATGAGGAGACCCAGGATGCCGCGATCCTCGATCCGGGAATCGAGAGTGAGCCGGCGCTGGATCATATCCGCGAGGGGGGATACAATCTCCGCTATGTGATCAACACGCACGGGCACATTGACCACGTATACTGCGATGCCTTCTTCATGGCGGAGACCGGGGCGTCCCTTCTGATCCATGCCGATGACCTGCCGGTCCTCGAGGCCGCGGACGAACAGGCGGCGTGGCTGGGATGCGAGCCGCCGGTGCGGCCAGTGCCGACGCGCCTGTTGCAGGATGGAGAGACTATCGAGATCGGCAAGCTCAGTTTCACGGTGCTGCACACACCGGGGCATACGCCTGGAGGGATCTGCCTGCTCGGGGACGGCGTCCTTTTCAGTGGAGACACGCTCTTTGCCGGCTCCATCGGGCGTACCGACCTGCCGGGGGGAGACTATGGGGTGCTCTTGCGCTCGCTGCGGGAGCGCATCCTGACCCTGCCTGATGAGACAGTGGTCTGCCCGGGGCATGGGCAGCGAACGACCATCGGCCGGGAGCGGCAGATGAACCCCTTCCTGGTGGGGATATAGAGGAGAGATGGAATGAGGCTGGGGGCACACATGCGCATTGCGGGAGGCTTCGGCACGGCGGTTCGCGAAGCCGTGGAAGCCGGTTGCGAGGCGCTCCAGATCTTCACCAAGAGCCCGCAGCAGTGGGCGCGACGAGAGGTCACCGAAGCGGAGGGCCAGGAGTTCCAGCGCCAGTGCGCCGAGGCGGGGATTTACCCGGTCATCGCCCACGACTCCTATTTGATCAACATGGCGTCTGCCGATGAGGCGTTGCGCCGCAAGTCGGTGGAGGGCTTCATCAGCGAGGTCTGGAGCTGCCACATGCTTGGGGTGAAGGCTCTGGTGACGCATATGGGGAGCGCCGGCAAGGAGCCGATGGACGAAGCCCTGGAGCGCCTGTGCGCCAGCCTGGACGAGGTGCTCGCCGCGACCGCCGATTCGGGGGTGGATGTCGTTCTCGAGACGACCGCCGGCCAGGGAAACAGCCTTGGGAGCCGTTTCGAGGAGTTTCCGCGAATCTTTGATCGGGTGAAGGATGATTCGCGGCTGGGCGTTTGCCTGGATACCTGCCACATCTTCGTGGCCGGCTACGATATCCGCACGCGCGAGGGCTACGAGGAGGTGATGGCGGAGTTCGACCGCCTAGTCGGGATCCATCGCCTGCGCGCGATCCACCTGAACGATGCCAAGAAGGCGCTGGGAAGCCGGGTCGACCGGCACGAGCAGATCGGCCAGGGTATGCTCGGCCTGGATGCGTTTCGGTGGGTGGTGAACGACCCGCGCCTGCAACATCTGCCTGGCATCCTGGAGACGCCGAAGCTAGATGCCGAGAAGCGGGAGATGGATCCGGTAAACCTAGCTCTCCTTCGCTCGCTGATGACGGGGCCAACATGCCCTACTTAGTCGGACTGACGGGGCCCTACACCGACCAGGCCTTCGAGGTGAAGGATGGACGCACGACCATCGGCCGGGGCCCAGCATGCAATCTGATTCTCGCCCAGGATGCCGCCGTCTCGCGCGCGCACGCGATTCTGGTGGTGTCTGGGAGCGTGGTGCAGGTACAGGATGCCGGGAGCTTGCATGGCGTGTGGGTGAACGGCAAGCGAACGGCGCAGGCGCACCTGCGCCTGGGCGACTGCGTTCAGGTGGGTGCGAGCGTTTTCCAGCTCTTGCCGGTGCCCGCGCCACCCGACCCACCGATCCGTCTGAAGGTGATCCTGCCACCGGCCACCGGCGCGCCAGGCGCTCGTGGCGCTCCGGATCGGCCGCTGCCCCTGGCGGTGGGGTGCCTGTACTACCTGGCGGCGTTGCTCTTTCCCATCCCCTTTGGCTTTATAGCCGCGTTCACCTGTCGCGCAAAGCCACATCCGGCGGACCGCCAGCTGGGCACCACCTGCCTGATCGTCTCCATCCTCTCCACGATGCTCCAGATTGGGATTAGCGTCCTCCTCGTCCAGAGTCTCCTGTCCCGCTCCTACTTCTTCTGAGGCGAGCGCGGGTGAGCACCGGCCCCGCAGGCATCGCGAGGAGATCAATCCCCGCGCTGCTTCAGCCGCCAGCACAACTCGTATTCGATTCTCATCTCATACACGCCACCGGCGGCAAACCACTCGGTGTATTCTCCGATCACGCCCCACTGGCCACCTCCAGGATTGGCCGCGCGATTTCCGGCGTTCGCTTCGGCCCACAGGCACATTTCGTCCGTGCAATCCTCGGAGGAGGTTCTCATGAGGCCCGGGGGGAGCTCGCTGTGCTCCATCACCGGCGGGTTGAATCGGATCTCCTCGTAGATGCCAAACGGGAACTCCATCCACGCTCCTCTGACAGAGGCGTCCCATTGGCCTGTGACTCGTGAATGCCCCCATCCAACGTTTCCCGTGAAACAGACACAACGGACGTCGACGTTTTTCGGGAGTGTGGACAAGTCGAATTTGCAGGTGTAATCTCCCTTATATTGGTAATCGCCACCGGAGGCAAGACCCGGCGCATTTGGGAAGATTCCCTCGACGGCTCGAACAAGCAGGAGCGAAGCCTCTGGGAACTGGGCACGAAGAGCCTTCCGGAACTTCTTTCTTTCCAGGTCGCCCGTCAGGAGGATGCCGCGATTGCCTAGCCGCAAGCGAATCGTGCCGGCGTGGATGTCGAGCGCCTCGATCCGGGCCTCGCTCCACTCTGGACCGACGCCCAGTTGTGCCAGGCGCCGGCGGCGCTCGCTTTCGGGAAGCAGCTTCATGTAAACCGCTGCCACCATCTCGGGCGCGTTCCACGCTGCCGGGTCTTGCGATGACTGCATGGCGGCGGTGAACTGCTTTTGGTCCAGCACGCTTACCTGGCGTGCTCTCTCCTCGCTCTGGCGTTCCTCTATTTCCTGGCAACTGGTGTGCCCAAGCCGCGACGCCTCCTGTGCTGCCGGGGCTGTCTTGGCCGCCTGAATCGGCTCCTCGATTGCCGTTCTCTCCTTCTGCAATAGCACGAGCCTGGCGGCGAGGAAGAAAACCGCCAGCAGTATGACTCCGATCAAGGGGAGTGCGAGCATTCTTGACAGCATCTTCTGCACCTGGTACACGCAAGCACCCGCACGGGTTGTATCGTGCGGGTGCGAATGTCCACATCGTGTTTTTCGAGAGAGTGTCGCGCGGGCCATCACGATCCTGCATGGATCGCAAACGAAGAATGAGCGCGCGTTCCATCCGCGTTCATCTCGTTTATCTGCGGTATCGATGCAGGCAGGAAGTGGGCGCGATTGACCCTGGGCTGGCCGAGAACCCCCGGCGGAGCCGCGGGGGGCGCTCGCGCCGGGGCGGTGGCCGACACGCGAGCGCGGGCGGCCTGGGTCGATCCTCACGGTTGAGGCGGCTGCTGGCAGCGCGCCTGGCACGCACGGGGATCACCAGCAGTCGTAATCGAGGATGAGCCATAGCACGCAGCACCCTCCGTTCCACTCTCTTAGCTCGCCGGTGATCCCCCACGAGCCGCCACCCGGGCTGGCCGCGGGGTTGCCGGCGTTCTCCTCGACCCAGGCGCACGCCGCCTCGCCCCCATCCCACGACAGATACGGGATGGTTGGAATGTCGGTCGAACGTCAGCTTCTTGAGCCCGCTAAAGGGGAAAGTCATCCAGACTTCCCGGACGGTGGCGTCGTATACCTGGGTCTTCCAGGTTGGGCCGAGTATGATGTGCCCAACAAACTCGACGCGGCGCACGTCGATCGTGCGCGGGAGTGATGACAGGTCGAAAACGCAGCTGTAGGATCCGCCGGCGAGATAGTCGGCCTGAACCCCGCCGCCTTGATTGGTGAGTTCCTCTCGAGCGGATCGGACAATCAGCGCCGCTACTTCCGGGAACTCCCGCCGGAGCGCCCGGCGAAACTGCTTATCTCCCTCTCTGGCGGCCAGGATGCGCCGGCGCGTGCCCAGCTGAAGGCGGATGGCGGCGTTGTAGATGTCCACCGCCTCGATTCGGGCCTCGCTCCACTTCGGGCCGGCACCCAGCCGTGCGAGCCGCCGGCGCCGCTCATCATGAGGAAGCATCTTCATATAAACTGCTGCGAACGCCTCGGGCGCGTTCCACTCCGCCGGGTCGTCCGATGCTTGCACGGCAGCCAGGAACTCCTTTTGATTCAGGGAATTGACCTGGTCCTCCGCGTTCTCGCGCGGGGAATTCGCCGCTTCCTGGCAACCGGCGTTTCCAGATTCAAGAAACTTGGGCACGGTCGGGGCTGTCTTGGCCGACCGGACCGGCTCTTCTTCGGGCGTTCCCTCGCTCTTTGCCGAGGGCGCCTGCTCGCGGGCAGAGACAAAGAGTGCCAGCAGCACGCCCGCGATCAAAAGAGAGAAACCTTTGGCCTTCGCCTGCACATCCTCCTCCCATTCGATTTCCACGAGCTGGGAGCAGAGCACGCGCTTCTGGCTCCCGCCCACTGCTGTCTTCGTCCCGGTGCGACACCGTCGGCGATGAGGTACATCACCAGCGCGGTTGATCACGGTGGAACAATCGGGCATCTCGCCCCCTCCTTAGTGGTGCGGGGGTTTTCGCGCTCGCCGCGCCCGTGGACTCGGCGTCGTCACTCCTGTCTACGCGCGGGGAAAAAAGGTGCCTCTGAGAAAAGTACTCATCACGCCGAGCGGCTCGGGCTGACGCGAGGTGATCATGCTGGAGGCGTGCGCAGGTGAAAACACCTGCGCTGGTTTTGTCGCGCGGGCGGTTGCGCCGCGCTGAGAATCTCTATCATTGACGAATGGTGAAAAGCCCGTTATACTGGGTGGAGCGGGTGCCCTGCCGATAGCCGCGGTCCCGCCCCACGTGACTGCCCCGTGCAGCCTCGGATCAGTTTGCGGAGGTTTATCAATCCTTGAGTAAAACCATGCTGCTCTCCGGAAATGAGGGAATCGCGCGTGGCGCGTATGAGGCCGGCGCGCGCGTTGCCGCCGGCTATCCCGGCACGCCGAGCACCGAAATCCTGGAGACAATCGCCCGACACTACGAGACCATCTATGCCGAGTGGGCTCCGAACGAGAAGGTGGCGCTCGAAGTCGCCATCGGAGCCGCGTTCGGCGGCGCGCGGGCGCTGGCGACGATGAAGCACGTCGGCGTCAACGTCGCAGCCGACCCCCTCCTCACCGCGGCCTACACCGGCGTGAATGCCGGCCTGGTGATTGTCAGCGCGGACGACCCCGGCATGCAGAGCTCGCAGAATGAGCAGGACAACCGGCATTACGCGCGCTTTGCTAAGATTCCGATGCTCGAACCCGCGGATAGCCAGGAGGCGAAGGAGTTCACGCTCCGCGCGTTCGCGCTCAGCGAGGAGTTCGACACGCCGGTGCTCCTGCGAACCACCACCCGGGTGAACCACGGCAAGTCGGTGGTTTCCTTGGGCGAGCCGGTGGCGCCACCGGAGCGCCGCTTCGAGCGAGACGTGCAGAAGTACGTGATGATCCCCGCCTACGGGCGGGTGCGCCACGTTTTCGTAGAGGAACGCCTGCAGCGCCTGCGCCGGTTTGCCGAGACCACCGATCTCAACGTGGTTGAGATGGGCGACCTGGCGGTGGGAGTCATTACGTCCGGCATCAACTACCAGTACGTGAAGGAGGCGATGCCCGAGGCTTCTGTGCTGAAGCTGGGGCTCACCTATCCGCTTCCCGAGGAGCTAATCCGGCAGTTTGCCTCGCGCGTGAAGACGCTTTACGTCGTGGAGGATCTCGACCCGTTCCTTGAGGATCAGATCCGGGCGATGGGGATCCAGGTGATTGGCAAGGAGCGGTTCCCATCCGTGGGCGAGCTGGATCCGGTGATCGTGGCCAGGGGCCTGGGGATCGAACGCGAGCAGGCGGAGGCGCCGGCGGTCGAGGACGCGCCCGGCCGGCCTCCCGTGCTCTGCGCGGGGTGCCCGCACCGCGGCTTCTACACGGTGTTGCGCAAACTGAAGGCGATTGTCACGGGCGATATTGGTTGCTACACTCTGGGCGTGCTCCCGCCACTGACGACGATGGACACCTGCGTCTGCATGGGGGCGTCCATCGGAAACGGCATCGGGATCCGCCGCGCGCAGGCGCCGGACGACACGCGCCCCGTGGTCGCCGTGATCGGCGACTCCACGTTCATCCACTCGGGGATCACCGGGCTCATTGACGCCGTCTATAACAACACGCCGGTCACCGTCTGCATCCTCGATAACCGGACCACGGCGATGACCGGCGGGCAGGAGCATCCCGCTTCTGGCAAGACGCTGCGCGGGACCGAGGCGCCGCAACTCGATTTGCCGGGCCTTGTGCGCGCGGTGGGCGTCGAGGATGTGCTGCAGGTCGATCCGTACGACCTGGATGCCGTGGAGAAGGCGCTGCGCTATACGACTCAGTGTGGAAAGCCGGCGGTGATCATCACCACGCGGCCGTGCGTGCTGAAGCGCGGGGGCGCACGCCCGGAAGTGTTCACGGTATCGTTGGAGGAATGCACCGGCTGCCAGCTCTGCTTCCGCATCGGGTGTCCGGCGATCGAGTCGGTCCGGGATGAGAATGGGAAGCTGAAGGCGTCGATCAACCCGGCGATGTGCAACGGCTGCGGTGTCTGCTTCCAGGTGTGCCGGTCTGGGGCGATCCGGCGCCGCGAATAGGCAAGAAGCGGCATCGGCCGGGGCGCGCGGAGTGCGCGATGAGGCCGGGTGGAGATTTTGTCTCCTCCCACTGATGATTCCACCCCTGCACGCGAGTGTTGGGCTCTTGAGAGAATACGAAAGCGGCAGGAATGTCTGAAGCGGTAACAAGTATCCGATTGGCTGGCGTGGGTGGCCAGGGCATCCTGGTCGCCAGCGAGGTGCTATGCGACGTCTTGCTGGCCTGCGGGCACGACGTGAAGAAGAGTGAAATCCACGGCATGGCCCAGCGCGGGGGCACGGTGAACAGCGACGTGCGCTTTGGGAAGAAGGTTTACTCGCCGGTTATCCCGCACGGCGAGGTGGATGTGCTGGTGGCCTTCGAGCAGATGGAGGCTTTGCGCTACCTCCCTTCCGTGAAGGAGGGGGGCGTCGTCGTGATCAACGCCCAGCGTATCCTCCCCTCGGCGGTGGCATCGGGGAAGGCCGCATATCCCGAGGATGTGGTGGCGAGAGTGGCGCAGCGCGCGGGCACCGTGATCTCGTTGGATGCCCTTAGCCTCGCCAAGGACGCAGGATCGCTGCGGAGTGTGAATGTGTGCCTGTTGGGGGTGCTGTCTCGCTTTATCGCGGTGGAAGAGAGCGTGTGGGAAGCGGTGCTCACAGAGCGATTCCGCGAGAAGGGACTGGCGGCCAACCTGAAGGCATTCGCTCTGGGCCGGGCGGCCGAATGACGGAGAAGAGGATGATCTGGAACAAGGAAGCCGAATGCCAGCCACGCGAGGAGCGAGAGAAACTCCAGAGTGAACGCCTCCGGGAGACGGTGCGGCGCTGCTACGAGCATGTGCCAGCCTACCGGAAGAAGCTGGACGAAGCGGGGATCCGCCCAAGCGACATCCGCTCCATCGCCGATCTGAAATACCTCCCCTTTACCACAGCGGAAGATCTACGCGACAACTATCCCTTCGGCATGTTTGCCTGCCCGCTGAGCGAGGTGGTTCGCGTTCACTCCTCTTCGGGCACGACAGGCAAGCCCAAGGTCGTGGGCTATACCCGGAACGACGTGGAGACGTGGGCGGAGGTGATGGCGCGCACGCTCGCCTGTGGTGGCGCCGGGCCGCACGATATCATCCAGAACGCCTACGGCTACGGGATGTTCACGGGCGGCCTGGGGATCCACTACGGCGCCGAGAGGATGGGGGCGACCGTGGTGCCGATTTCCGGCGGCAACACCAAGCGGCAGGTGATGATCCTGGAGGATTTTGGGAGCACGATGCTGGCGTGCACGCCCTCCTATGCCCTGGTGATCGCCGATACCGCCGCCGAGATGGGCGTCGATCTCCATAAGCTCCCGTTGAAGTATGGCGTCTTCGGCGCGGAGCCGTGGACCGATGAGATGCGCCGGGAGATCGAGGCGCGCCTGGGGATTCGGGCAACCGACATCTATGGGCTGAGCGAGGTGATTGGCCCGGGGGTGGCGAGCGCTTGCGAAGCCCAGAACGGCCTCCATATCTTCGATGACCACTTTGTTCCGGAAGTGATTGACCCGAACACGCTGGAAGTGTTGCCCCCCGGAACGCAGGGAGAGTTGGTCTTTACCTCGCTGACGAAGGAGGCCTTCCCCATCCTTCGCTACCGAACGCGCGACATCACGCGGCTTTCTTATGAGCCGTGCGCATGTGGTCGAACACACCCGCGAATGCAGCGAGTTGCGGGGCGCACCGACGACATGCTGATCATTCGGGGCGTGAACGTCTTCCCGTCGCAGATCGAGAGCGCCCTGATGGGGATCGAGGGCACGGAGCCACACTACGTGATCGTGGTGGATCGCAGCCAGGGCCGATTGGATGAGCTGGAGGTCTGGGTTGAGGTCTCGCCAGAGCTGATCTCGGGCGAGGTGCGGCGGCTGGAGCTCTTCGAGCGAAAGGTGACGGCCGAGCTGACGAGCGTCCTCGGGCTCTCCCTGAAGGTGCGTCTGGTCGAGCCGAAGACGATTGCGCGCAGCGAGGGAAAGGCGCGCAGAATCATCGACAGGAGGGAGCTGGGCTCATGAAGGTGAACCAGATTTCGGTGTTCCTGGAGAACAAGTCGGGCAGACTGGCGGATGTCACGCGGGTACTTGCCGATCACCGGATCAACATTCGCGCGCTCTCCATCGCCGATACAATCGACTATGGTCTGTTGCGCCTCATTGTGAACGATCCCGAACAGGCGGCGAAGGTCCTCACGGATCAGGGGTTCACCGTGGCCCAGACGGAGGTCCTGGCGATCGAGATTCCGGACCGACCCGGGGGCCTGGCGGGCATCATCGATATTCTGGCATCCCAGGGGCTGAACATCGAGTACATGTACGCCTTTGTGGGGCGCTCCGGGGAGCACGCCATCGTGATCTTCCGGATTGAGCCTGTGGATAAGGCGATCAAGGCGCTCAAAGAAGGTGGGGCGAGAATCCTGACCGGCAGCGAACTGTACGCGCTGTGACCTGGATCCTCTCCACACGGTCGGTCGCACAGGTGGCTGCGCCGGCGCATGGTCTACATCGCGCATGACACCGGGCATGAGCGATGACGCGCCCTATCTCCGATGGGTGATGGGCGCGCGGGCCTAAAGCGGCGATAGGCGGTGCGGCACTCAGTCGTCTCCGCTCCGCCCTGTGCGGCCGCTGGATGAGCGAGATACGATCAGAAGGATCACCCATTCCAGGAAGCAGGCGCCGATATCGGTGCCTGCTTCCTGCTGACGGGAGTGGCCATCGAAGTAGAGAAACGAAGCGTGTGGGGGCGATAGCCGCCTCGAGCGCAACGACTCGGTGATTGCCCGGCACCGAGCCCCGCCCGACGGGCACCCTCCTCGCTGTGGCCAGCCTGAACGCGGAGGCGCAGCATCCCCTCACCGCCCGCTCAGCTGCAATTCAGATCGCTTGCGCTCCAGGGCGTGCATTGTACGCCCGGCTGAACCAATGGGGCGCCGGGTATCTCTGGCAAGCGGTTTCCCGTGGTGTCTGGGGTCGAAGAGCGTGCCCGGCCGTGCGTGAGGCATGACAGCGGCCCGCAGCGACGAGAGAGCGGTTTGAGACGAAGCCGGGCGGGAGCGAGCATCCCGCGAGTGGGATACAAGTCCTGGGGCGCCGGCTTCGTGCATTTTGCCGTTCTACGAGGGCGGCAAGTATCTGCCGGGCGAGGATGGGTGGTGTATCAGGCGCCTGTTGGGGATTGGACCGGTCATCCTTCGGGGGAAGGGTGGAGAGTGCAATGCGCCGCGCTGACCGTGGGAAAGGCGACGCGCTTCTGATAGAGGAGTAAGAGAAAGTGCCTATCTGGAATGAGCGTTGTGAGACAATGCAGCGAGCCGATCTGGAGCAGCTGCAGCTGGAGCGGCTTCAGGCAACGGTGAACCGGGTTTATCGGAATGTGCCCTTCTACCAGCGCCGGTTTGAGGAACTGGGCGTGAAGCCGGAGGAGATCCGGTCACTGGACGACATTCGCCGGTTGCCGTTCACCACCAAGGAGGATATGCGTGCGGCATACCCTTACGAGCTGTTCGCCGTGCCGCTGCGAGAGATTGTGCGCATTCACTCCTCGTCGGGCACGACCGGGCGGGCGACGGTCGTGGGCTACACGCGCAATGACCTGCGCACCTGGTCCGAGCTCGTGGCGCGCATCATCAGCGCCGTAGGCGTGACGGACCAGGACGTGGTGCAGATCACCTTCGGTTACGGGCTGTTCACGGGTGGGTTCGGGCTGCACTATGGAGCGGAGCGCGTGGGCGCTTCCGTGATCCCGGTCTCGTCGGGCAACACCGAGCGTCAGATCCAGATCATGCGGGATTTCCGCACGACGGCGCTGGTGGGCACCCCGAGTTACGCGCTCCATATCGCCGAGGTGATGAAGGAGCGTGGCATTGATCGGTCGTCACTCTGCCTTCGAGTGGGCCTTTTCGGCGGCGAGCCCTCTTCCGAGCAGATGCGCAAGAAGCTGGAGGAGAGCCTCGATATCATGGCGACGGATAACTACGGGCTCAGCGAGGTGCTGGGTCCGGGCGTTGCCGGCGAGTGCGAGTGCCAGTGCGGGATGCACATCAACGAGGACCACTTCATCGCGGAGGTGATCGACCCGCAAACCCTGGAGCCGGTGCCCTACGGCCAGGAAGGCGAGCTGGTGCTGACGACGCTCACTAAGGAAGGCATCCCCGTGATCCGCTACCGGACGCGCGACCGCACCTCGCTCAACCCGGAGCCGTGCCGGTGTGGACGCACGAACGTGCGCATGAAGAAGGTCCTGAGCCGGACCGACGACATGCTGATCGTCCGCGGCGTGAATGTGTATCCCTCGCAGATCGAGCAGGTCCTCTTCGAGGTAGAGGGCGTGGAGCCGCACTACCAGATCGTCTTGGAGCGCCGCGCCGCGCTGGATGAGATGACGATCCTGGTAGAGGTCTCGCGCGAGCTGTTCACTGGCCAGATGAGCCGGCTGGTGGAGCTGGAGACGAAGATCCGATCCCGGATGCACTCGGTGATCGGCATCACGCCGCGCCTGAAACTGGTGGAGCCTCGGAGCCTGGAGCGTAGCCTCGGCAAGGCCCGCCGCGTGGTGGATAACCGTAAGATCTAAAGCCACAGAGGGGATGCCCAGCCCGCGTCGGAAGTGGCCGGCTTGGGGCCGGCCGTAAGCAATGCGCGGGCGGGCGTGCCCGCCCTTGTCCCGCACCGCAATGGATCGGGGCCGTGCCCCTCCCCGTTCAGATTCTCAAGTGCCTCCTGCGGGTGCCGGGGATGGGGGCGGCTAGCCTGGCGGATGTGGCCATCTCGGTCGCGAGCGGCGCAAGAGGCGGCGCTGACTGCGGGCAGGAGTTCTGTGCCGGGATGGTGAATGCTCACCCCAGGGTCCATCATCGGTGGATAGCATGGTTCTCCTCGTCTCTTCCAAAGCCTCGATTAACGACCCCCAGATGTGAAGGGGATAACCTGCGTTGCTTGCTTCCCCTCGTGCCTGGTGAAGAGGAAAGGGCGACCCTCCGGAATGGACTCTAAGCGGGCGTGTGTGGCACTCTGGGATGCGACGGCAGCGCGAGTGCATGGTATGGCCCACGGGGAAAGGTGAGGATCTGTTGTTTAAGCTGCTGATTGTCGTGGTTTATGTGGCGCTGATGCTTGGCATCGGCTACTACTGTATGCGCAGGACGCGCACCGTGAGCGATTTCTTCCTGGCGGGGCGCAATCTGGGACCATGGATGTCGGCCTTCGCCTATGGCACCAGCTATTTCTCCGCGGTCCTGTTCGTGGGCTACGCGGGGAGATTGGGGTGGGGCTTCGGCCTGAACGCGCTCTGGATCGCCGCCGGAAACGTTCTTTTCGGGAGCATCCTGGCGTGGTGGATCTTCGCGGGGCCCACGCGACGCATGACGGCACGCCTCGATGCGCTCACCATGCCCGAGTTCCTGGGCGCCCGGTTCGGGTCGCCCTTCCTGAAGTTTGCCTCAGCGCTTGTTATTTTCGTCTTCCTGGTGCCCTACTCCGCGTCAGTCTATCAGGGACTGTCACTTCTCTTCGAAAAAAACCTGGGGATCCCATATGGGCTCGCCGTTGGCTTTCTGGCGTTCCTAACCGGGGTGTACCTGGTGATGGGGGGGTATCTGGCGCTTGCGGTCACCGACTTCCTCCGAGGGATTATCGAGCTGGCGGGTGTCGTGGTGATGGTGCTCTTCCTGGTACACCTCGGCGGCGGGATGAGCGCGGCGGTGAGCACGCTTTCGAAACCGGAGATGGCACCGGCGCTGAGCGCGCCAGGGCCCTTCCCCGGCTGGGTGGTGCTGTGGTCGCTGGTGTTCGTGACGAGCTTCGGGCCGTGGGGCCTTCCGCAGATGGTGCAGAAGTTCTACTCGATCAAGAGCGAGGCGGATGTGAAGCGGGCGATGGTCGTGGCATCGGCGTTCGCGCTCGTCCTCTCGTTTGGTGCCTACTTCACCGGGGCGCTCACGCACCTGTTCTACTATGCGCCGGTGGAGGGCGTGCCGGCGCCCGCCGGGATGACTCCGGTGCCGGCCAATCTTGATGACCTGATGCCGCACTTCCTCACGCACTACGTGCCGGCATGGGTGTCGATGGTGATCCTTCTCCTGGTCTTCTCCGCATCGATGTCGAGCCTCTCCTCGCTCGTCCTGGTCTCGAGCTCGGCGATTGCTGTGGACCTGTATGCGGGGTTGCGCAAGGACGCGTCGAAGGAGAGCGTCATGCTCCTGATGCGCGTGCTATGCGGAGTGTTCGTGGCGATCTCGCTGCTGATGGCGCTGAAGAAGGTCGATTTCATCGTCAACCTGATGGTGATCTCGTGGGGCGCGCTCGCGGGCGCGTTTCTGGCGCCGTATTGCTTCGGACTGTTCTGGAAGCGCACCTCCAAGGCTGGGGCGATTGCCGGGATGTTGTCGGGCCTGGCGACGATGGTCCTGATCTACGCGAAGTATGGTGGGGTGGGCGTGCCCGTGGCCGGCGCGGCGGGGATGGTGGTCCCGGTGATTGTCGTGCCGTTGGTCAGCCTGCTGACGCCGCCTCCGGATCGGGAGATCCTCGACCGGGCGTTTGGGGAGGCTGTCGAGCCGACGGCGCCCGAGCCGGAGATGGTCGAAGTGTAGCCGCGCGCAGGCTTGCGACTGCGGGCAGGGATGCGGGGTCAGAAAGCCCCCTCCCTGCCCTTCGTGTTTGTAGGGCCTCGCGCGTTTCACGTGAAACGTTGGCGAGGGCCGCGTCACCGGGTGATCGTCGGTGGCATTCGGAGTCATACCGGGGGGCTGCTTGAGGGGTGTCTGTTGCCGACCGGCGGTCGCTCCCCTTCCCTGGGGTCAGCCCGGGTTTGAATGTCCGGGATAGGGCCGGAGTCTGGGCGAATTGCCGGGCAGGCATCGGCACGACAGATCAGGGGGCGAAGATAGAGGGGGATGCGTGTGCATCGGGGATCGCGCCGCCCGACCGGGCGTGTATGCTCCCCCGGTGGCTTCCTGCCTCTGGCCGGCGCGCGGCCGAGAGGTGGGGAGAGGACCTGGGGACAGGAAGGCAGGCCTGGGCCCGACTGGGATCCGACATAAGGAATCCGAAGCCTCGGAGGCAGGGCGCAACCCGGCGCGCGGCGATAAATCACCGCGCTGCTTGCGAGCGAAGCCCTGCCGGGCTGGGTTGGGGATACTCCCTGATGCCTCAAGACGGCGGTGGCTGGGAGGGGAAGCACCGAAGGAGCTTTGCCGGAAAGCAGCGCGGAGCTTCGAGCTCCGCGCGTGCGGGCGGCCTTCTCCTCATTTCGGAATCCCAGGGGGCGCGCGCTCGAGGTTGACAAGGGAGCGAGCGGGCGGTAAAATGAGGGGCAGGAACGCGGCGCCACTGGCGCTGCCCTCGCGCTCTTGGGGCGTTTCACGTGAAACCGCCCCGTGGACGGAATATGCCACGAGTTATCGCCGTAGTCAACCAGAAGGGCGGGGTCGGCAAGACCACCACCGCCGTCAATCTTTCCGCATGCCTTGCATCCCAGTCACGGCGTGTCCTCCTCATCGACAGTGACCCGCAGGGAAACGCTACCAGCGGGCTCGGCGTGGGGAAGGCGCACCTCCGTCAATGCATCTACGATATCCTGATTAATGACGCGGCTATCACCGACGTGGTGTTGCACACCGAGGTGGAGAACCTGGATCTTGTGCCGGCGACGATCAACCTCGCGGGCGCGGAGATCGAGTTGGTCGCTGAGATGTCGCGCGAGGTGCGTCTTCGCAACGCGCTTGAGGCGGTCTTGGATGACTACGACTACATTCTGATCGACTCCCCGCCCTCGCTTGGCCTGATCACGCTCAATGTGCTCGCCGCGGCGCGATCCGTGCTCATCCCGATCCAGTGCGAGTACTACGCGCTCGAGGGGATCACCCAGCTCATGAACACGGTGCAGATGGTTCGGAAGCACCTGAACAAGAGCCTGGCGCTCCTCGGCGTCGTCCTGACCATGCACGACTTCCGCACCCGAATCTCCAACGAGGTGATCCGCGAGGTGCGGGGCTACTTCAAGGGGAGCGTCTTCCAGACGATCATCCCCCGGAACGTCAAGCTGAGCGAGGCGCCCAGCCACGGCCAGCCGATCCATATCTACGACCCCAAGTCTCGTGGGGCCGAAGCGTACGCGCAGCTCGCCACGGAGGTAATGCGAATTGCAGAAGAGAGCTCTCGGTAAAGGCCTGGATGCCCTATTCCACAGCAACCCTCCCGAGGCGGAGATGGCTCAGGGGAGCGTGTCTATGGTGCCGACTGCCAGCATACGGGCAAATCCATATCAGCCTCGCGGCGAGATGGACCCGGAGCGCCTGGCAGAACTGGCGGAGTCGATCCGCGCCCATGGCGTTCTGCAGCCGCTTGTCGTGCGCCCGCACAAAGAGGGCTACGAGCTCGTGGCCGGCGAGCGTCGCTTCCGGGCATCGCAGGCTGCTGGTCTGGAAGAGGTGCCGGTCATCATCCGCGAGTGCACCAACCGGGAGATGCTCGAGCTGGCGCTCATCGAGAATATCCAGCGCGAGGATATCAATCCCATCGATGCCGCCATCGCCTTTCGCCGGCTGATCGATGAGTTCGGGCTCACCCAGGAGGAAGTCGCGGCTCGCGTGGGCAAATCACGTCCAGCGGTGGCCAACACCCTCCGCCTCCTTAACCTCCCGCCCGCTATCCGGCAGCGGGTGGCTTCTGGCGAGCTCTCCGAAGGCCACGCACGCGCCCTCCTGAGCCTCGAGTCCTCACCGGATGCACAACTTGCCCTCGCCGACCGCATCGTCGCGGAGCACCTCACCGTGCGCGACACCGAGAAGCTGGTCCGGCAGTGTGCGGAGCAGAAGCGACCTGCCGAGAGCACGACTCCCGCCCCAACCCCGCGGGATCCCTACCTCACGAAGATTGAGGAGCATCTCCAGCGCTACTTCGGCACCCGCGTCTCCATCTCGCGCAACGGCGAGCGGGGTGCGATTCGCATCGATTTCTACGACCAGGAGCAGTTCGAGCGAATCCTGGAGCTCCTCACCACGACGTAACGCCTCGACTACCCACGGTTTCAGGGGCCGCCCCTGGTGCGCGATGAGACCGGGCATCGCTTCGTGCCCGGTCGCGTTGGCGTGCTTCCTCGCGTCTGGCGGCCAGCCGGCACCCGATAATCCACCCTGCCTGCTGGTCACACGGCCGAAAGTGATCGTGGTCTTGTGGGCTGGGCCTCGGCACGGATCCCCTGCTCCGCCAGGAGTACGAACACTCCTGCCGGGAGAGTGGCGCGGCACGGTGGCGAGCTCGTTCCCCGTCCTGTAGGTCGAACCGAGTGCTTACCGCTGGCCACTCCGCGAAGAGGATATGCCCCCGTGCCGCCGGTCGCTTGCAGGTGCACCGCCTGGCGCCTGAAACCGACCGCCATCCACGCCCCCCAATCTGGCCCGGAACCTGCTCCGAAGAGCTGCATGACAGGGGGGGCTTCTGGCATGGACCTGGCCCGCGTCCGCTTGCGCGACCTATCCTGTCAGAGACCCCTCGCCCGCCGCGGTACCCAGCAATGAGCGCCCGGCGGCAGGAGTGAGGCGAAAGGAGAAGGCTCGATGCAGATCAACACCCGAACACTAGCCTCGAGGCGTCTCGCGCGCGTGCTGGCGCTTGGGGCGGCGGTGCTGTGGGCGGCCGGCTGCGGCGGTGCGCTCGACTCAGTCGACGGCACCGGTACGCCCCCACCCCCCGGCGGCACGGAGCTCCGGGCCACGCTTCGAGGAACCCAGGAAGTGCCCGCCGTACAGACCCTGGGCAGTGGGTCGGCCAGCGCGATTCTGAGCGCCGACCAGTCTACCCTCACGGTCACCCTGCAAACCCAGGGCTTGACCAATGTTCAGTTGGCCCATATTCATGTGGCGCCGGTGGGACAGAACGGTCCCATCATTCTGCCCCTGTACGACGCGGCGACTGATGGCGCGTTTCCCGCGACCCTCAGCCGCGTGCTGACAGCGGCAGACCTCCAGCCTCAGCCGGCAGCGGGCGTGACCACGTTTGCCGATGCGGTGCAGGCGATCCTGAATGGCCGAACCTACATCAACGTGCACACCCAGCAGAATCCTGGCGGCGAGATCCGCGGGCAGTTGGGACCCGTCTCGCTACGCGCCGTACTGTCTGGCGATAACGAAGTGCCCCCGGTTATCACCACCGCGACGGGCAACGCGGATATCGTGCTCAATGGCTTGCAGTCGCAAGTGCAGGTGGTCTTGACGACGTCCGGGCTCCAGAATGTGGTCGCGGCGCATATCCATGTTGGCGCGGCTGGCGAGGAAGGCGGGATCATCCTGCCGCTCTACGACGCCAGCATCGACGGGGTGTTTCCCGCGGTTCTCACCCGAGTGGTCACAGCGGCCGATCTCCAGGCGCAGCCCACGGGCGGGATCGTCAACTTCGACGACGCGATCAACGCCATCCTGAGCGGGAACACGTATGTGAACGTGCATACCCAGCAGAACCCTGATGGCGAGATCCGCGGGCAAATCACGCCGTAAGGCTATTCTTGAGGGGAGGGCCACCGGAGGATGCACCCCCCTCCCCTCCCACTAGATCCCAACATATGCGGGCGCTCGTCATGCACCCCCGCGATATGTAGTATTAATATAGAGGAAAAGAATCAGCCGGCCGGCGCGGAGGTGCGAGCCCGTGGGGTGCATGGATGCCCAGACCGGACCAGCGCAGGCTCACGCTGGCACCCCGGAGAAAGAGCCGCCGGATTACTTGGAGCAACGGCGCGCTCTCTGGCGGCGCTCGAACAACTCCACGAGGCTGCGCCTGTGTGTTCGCCGGCGCTGGAAGGGGGCACGCATTCGAATCGAGCGCGCGTTTAGGCCAGCAGCCTCTAGGGCGCGGTCCCACCTCTCGAAATGTCGGACCGCGGCCGCGAAGAGGGTGATATAGCTGGCCTGCGCCTCCTTCGAGTTGAGGCGGACTCCCTGGGCGGCGAGCTCCCGCAGCCCGGCGACGATCCGGGCCTCATCCCAACGCCGGTAGCGGCGGATCGCGTCGTAATCGAGGCCGGCCGCCTCGATAGCGGCTTGCCAGCTTCCAAAGCCCCGAGGCTTTGTAGCCGCGGCAGCGAGTTGGGGATCCGCTTTCTCACTGACGTTGCGCCAGCTCAGATCTGCGTTCTGCTGGTGCAGTTCGATGATTCGGGCGATGATTCGTGCCCGAGTCCAGGATCGGTATTTCCGAATCTGATCGTACGAAAGGCCCGCATACTCCACGGCACTCCGCCAAGACCCAAAGTGGCGCGTCGCCGCTCGGAGGAGCGAGGGTTGCGTCTCAGCCATGCTGCTGTAGTTGAGTTCCCCGCCAGACGCGTACAACTGCAGGATCTCCATCGCGATGTCATCTCTGGTCCACCGGCGCATGTCACCCGCCTTTTCCGCACAAAGCAGAGACAGACAGCAAACGTTGAGGCTTACGAATGCGGTGCGCAATTATAGCACAGCACACGCTTTGGTGTAAAGGCCCAGGATCCGCCTCTGGGGGCATGTCTGGCTCTCGCTCCCGAAGCCAGGAAGCACAGGGGTCCGTATTGGGCAGGCCTTCGAGGCTCTCCAGGAGCGCGATGCGGTCGCTTTCCTTCCCTGTGCCTGGTGTGGGGCGGGCGGACAGAGAGGGGGCTGGGGGTAGGAGATCCGGAGGCGCCCCCACCTCCCCATCCGCGTTCGTGCCCTTCATCCGCGGTATCAGCCCCGGCGTGTACCCGCCGGAAGCGCTCGATGCCCTCCCGTGAGAAGAGATTCCAAGCGAATGTGCTCTTTCTGCCAGGGTCATTTCATTCAGCGGTCTCGGGGCCGCCCGGCGGTCAGCACGATGGTGACTGCCTGCTTGTACCGACCGGCGTACGTGCGGAGAGCCGCCGCGATGTTGTGTGCTCCGGCACGTCGCGCC
>JAAZEM010000005.1 GCA_012512265.1 Armatimonadota bacterium
AAGGAGAAGGCCGCGCGCACGCGCGGAGCTCGAAGCTCCGCGCTGCTTTCCGGCAAAGCCCCCTCGGGGCTTCTCCTCCCAGCCACCGCCGTTTTGAGACATCTGGGAGTATCCCCAACCCAGCCCGACAGGACTTCACTCGCAAGCAGCGCGGTGATTTATCGCCGCGCGCCGGGTTGCGCGCTGCATCCCAGGCTTCGGATTCCTTATGTCGGAATCTCAGTGGCCTTTCGCCGGAGCCGTATTTCGCCTACAGCGCGAACCGGGGTTGATAGAGGCCGCCGGCCAGCGCGACCACACTCTGCCAGAGCGCCGTCAGTGCATCCACGCTCGCGCACAGTTCACCTGTCGTGGCGCCGGGATGGGATAGGATTCGGGCCAGCTCCTCGGAGTAGCTCGGGGGCGCCAAGGGGAAAGCCGCCATTTCCGCCAGCGCGGTCTTGTCCGTGATGAAGTAGCGCTCGTTCAGGGCGAAGAGCGCTTGCGTCAAGCACATCGCCACTCGCGTGAGGCAGCCGGCGGTGTTGTAGATATCGGACACAGCAGCAAAGCCGCGGGCATAGAGCAGCGTGAACTCTGCCAGCCACAGGAAGTCCTGTACTAGCCGCGCTTTCAGTTTGGGCGGGTAAACAGCCACCTGCTCTTTCAATCGGGCGACTCGCCCGTGGGGATCATGCAGGGGCACGCAGGCGTGAACCTCGGCCAGGTAGATCACGCTCGGAAAGCCATAGGGCGGCTGCTGAAGATAGTCGAACTGGACGACGCCCTCGCTGGCCTCGCGGATGGTTCGCTCCACCTGATCGAGGTTGCGGTAGAGCAGGTCGACCTTGGTGATCTCGGTGTGGATCCAGGCGCCCCCGTTCACCCAGGGGCCCCATTCATAGAAGTCGGTGACGACCGGCGTGCCTCGGGTGGAGAGCGCGGCGGATCTCGGCGACCGGAAACGGGCGCTCCTCCTGGTAACAGAGGCCCACATCGAGATCGGAATCCGCGTGTTGCATCCCCCGGGCGTAGGATCCGCCCAGCACCACTGCCTCAACACCCGGAATCTGGCTTACCTGCGCGGCCACCTGCCGGAGAAGCTGGCGTTTTGGTTCCGGTAGAGAATCAAGAGCGAGCAAGGTGTTCCCTTCAATTGCCTGGCCGGCAACAGCGCCGCTTCGCTGCCGGCCTGCCCTGGCGTCAGGCTAGCACCCACCCCTCACTTCCTATCGGGGGTGCTGGCAATCAACTTCAGGAGCTCTTGGCCAAGTCTCTCGCCAGGGTTGGCCGATCGCAGTTGCTCCGCCAGTTTCAGGAGTGTCTCGCGCCTCATTCCTGGATACCGTCTCGTCGCCGTAGTAGATCGCCGCTTCGGTTTCGTCTGTTATCCAGCGCAGGACGAAGCGCCGGTAATGGTATGTTTTCGCTTTCAGGCCCGAGGGAAGGTGCCCTCCTGGGCGGGGATCCTATTGATCGGCGAAGAAGGCCAGTGTTTCCTGAACCCTCATTTCTTCTATCCCCTGGTCGCTACGGATGAAGGAAGCTGCAGCCGGATTCCTGCGGTACCGTAGGTGCTGTGGTCCCGCTCCCTAAGGGAGCGGGACCGAATGAGAGTTCGTTCTACTTCACGACCAGGTTGACGATGCGGCCGGGGACGACGATCTCCTTCACCAGGATCTTGTCCTCCAGCAGCCGCTTGACGCGCTCGTGGTCCTTGGCCATAGCGAGCACGGTCTCTTTATCTGCGTCCGCGGGTACCTCCACCTGGGCGCGCACCTTGCCGTTCACCTGCACCGGCAGGACGATCATCTGCTCCTGAGTGAGCGCCTCGTCGTAGGCCGGCCACGGCTCGTAGGCGAGCGTCTCGGGATGGCCCAGCGCCTCCCACAGCTCCTCGGCGATGTGCGGCGCGTAGGGCGCCAGCAGGAGCACAAACGGCTCCAGAATGGCACGCGGGCGCGCCGGGGCCTTGGTCACCTCGTTCACGAACGTCATCATCGCCGCGATGGCGGTGTTGAAGTTCATGCTCTCGGTGTCCTCGGTCACCTTCTTGATCGTGCGGTGCAGCAGGCGCGTCAGGTCATCGGACGCCGGATCGTCGGTGACGGTGAGGTTGCCCTCCTCGTCGAAGAAGAGGCGCCACACACGGTGCAGGAAGCGCGAAACGCCCGAAACCGTCTTGGTGTTCCACGGCTTCACCGCCTCCAGGGGGCCCAGGAACATCTCGTAGAGGCGCAGGGCATCGGCGCCGTGCTCGCGGACTACGTCGTCCGGGTTGACCACGTTGCCGCGCGACTTGCTCATCTTCTCCGTGAGCTCTTCCAGCTCCAGCTCCGGATACTCCGGGTGATACGGCTTCTCATCGCGCCAGACAACATCGGCCAGTGGCACGTAGACGGCGTTCGCGAGGGCGCCAGTCTCCTTCACGTAGGCGCTCTCGCCCTCGATGCGCACCTCCTTGTAGGAGTAAGCCTGGCCGTCCGCGGTGTAGTAGCGGTAGGAGAAGCCCAGGATCATCCCCTGGTTCACCAGGCGCATGAACGGCTCGGGCGTGGAAACCAGTCCGGCATCGTAGAGCACCTTGTGCCAGAAGCGTGCGTAGAGCAGGTGAAGCACGGCGTGCTCGGCCCCGCCCACGTAGAGGTCCACCGGCATCCAGTACTTCTCCTTCGCCGGATCCCAGGCGGCCTGGTCGTTCTTGGGATCCAGGTAGCGGAGGTAGTACCAGCACGAGCCGGCCCATTGGGGCATGGTGTTCGTCTCGCGCCGGGCAGGCTGGCCGGTCTCCGGGTCGGTTGTGTTCACCCACTCCTGGATCGTGGCCAGGGGCGACTCGCCGGTGCCGGATGGTTGGTAGCTCTCCACCTCGGGCAGCGTAATCGGGAGCTGCTCCTCAGGCAGCGCCACTGGGGTGCCGTCCTCGCGGAAGACGATGGGGAACGGCTCGCCCCAATAGCGCTGGCGCGAGAAGAGCCAGTCACGCAGGCGGTAGTTGATCGCCCTCTTGCCGATGCCCTTGGCCTCCAGCCACTCGGTGATCTTCTCTTTCGCCTCGGGGGTCTCGAGGCCGTTCAGGCTCACCTCGTCGTTGGCGGAGTTGACGCCGACGCCATTGGCGGTGTAGGCGGCCTCTTCCACATTGCCACCGGCGACCACCTCCACGATCGGCAGCCCATACTTGCGCGCGAACTCCCAGTCGCGGTCGTCATGCGCCGGTACCGCCATGATCGCGCCGGTGCCGTAGGAGATCAGCACGTAGTCGGCGATCCAGATCGGGATGGGCTTGCCGTTCACCGGGTTGATCGCGTAGCCGCCCGTGAAGACGCCGGTCTTCTCCTTCGCCAGCTCGGTGCGGTCCATATCGCTCTTGCGCGCGGCCGCTTCCTGATACGTCTGCACCGCCTGCCGCTGCTCGGGTGTGGTGACCACGTCCACCAGCGGATGTTCGGGCGCCAGCACCATGTAGGTGGCGCCAAACAGCGTATCCGGGCGGGTGGTGAAGACACGGATGTTGGCGTTGTGCCCCTGCACCGGGAACTCCACCTCCGCGCCGATGGAGCGGCCGATCCAGTTGCGCTGCATCTCCTTGATGCTCTCCGGCCACTCCACCAGGTCCAGATCCTCCAGCAGGCGGTCGGCATAGGCGGTGATCTTGAGCATCCACTGGCGCATCGGCTTGCGGATGACGGGGTGTCCGCCGCGCTCGCTGCGCCCGTCGATCACCTCTTCGTTGGCCAGCACCGTGCCCAGAGCCGGGCACCAGTTCACGGGCACCTCCGCCACGTAGGCCAGCCCGCGCTTATACAGTTGCAGGAAGATCCACTGCGTCCACTTGTAGTAGCCCGGGTCGGTGGTGTTCACCTCGCGGTCCCAGTCGTAGGAGAAGCCCAGCGACTTGATCTGCCGCTTGAACGTCTCGATGTTCTTCCGGGTGGTGATTGCGGGGTGTGTGCCCGTATCGATGGCGTACTGCTCGGCGGGCAGGCCAAATGCATCCCAGCCCATCGGGTGCAGAACGTTGAACCCCCTCATCCGCTTGTAGCGCGCCAGGATATCCGTGGCCGTATACCCCTCGGGATGGCCGACGTGCAGGCCGGCGCCAGAGGGGTAGGGGAACATATCCAGGATGTAGTACTTCGGCTTCGGGTCAAAATCCACAGCCCGGAACGTCTTATGCTCTTCCCAATAGCGCTGCCACTTGGGTTCGATCTCTGATGGTTTGTACTCTCTGGGCATTAGGGCTACTCCTTGGCGAGGCGTCCCGCCTGATACTCTGTGATCATCCACTCAACAAACTGCCGGGTCTCACGCGCTCGTTCATCACGCGACTGGAAGCACGACGGCTCGCCTGCGCCATCGCGGAGGCGCACCGCCTCCTCAATCAGCCGGTGCCAGCGTGAGGGCAGGCTCGCCAGCGCATGCCCTGCGCCCGCGCGCTTCGAGACAATGGCGCCCTGGGCCAGCGTGGCGTGGATCCGGCATAGCGTCAACACCGCGAACTGTACGTCGGCATCTCGCGCGAAGGCGGAGCGTCTGCCGACTTCCCGCGGCCAGACGACGGTGAGGTTGTGCCCCATGGCTCGCTCGACGCCATCCCAACTCGCATCGAACGGCAGTGCCCGCGGGGGAGGCCCGGCCACGGTGATGCCGCGGTGTTTGACTGCCCACCAGGTGACGGCGTTCGCGTCCCAATGGCCACTGGCCCAAAACGCTCCGGCGTCGCAATAGGGGTAGGGGGGCAACTCGGGGTTGCTTTTCCCCAGCTCCGCCAGCGGGAGGTAGATCCCATCCAGCCGGGTGGCAAGCGGGTGATCCCGCCGCAAACGGCGATGCATCGCCCGCATCCGCTTCACCTCATCCGCGTCTGGCCGGCGCTCCAGCACCGTCACGAAATCGATATCGCTCCTGCCGGGCTCATAGCCCCCGAGCGCGAGCGACCCGTAGAGATAGATGCCGTGAACGCTGCCTGGCAACGCCTTGTGGAGCAAGACGGCGTAGGCCCGCATCAAGGCATCGACATCCTCCGGCAGGGGTGCATCATGCCAATCTCGCTGCCACATGGGCTCACTCTCAGAAGGCTTCTGCTCTCTCGGCATGATGCAACTCTTCAATCAAAGGTTCAAGCAAATGACATCCAATGGCTTCCAGCCATGCCGCACCCACAGTGTACCCGGGCGCGCGCTCTCTGTCAAGCGCACCGCCATAAGGAGAAGGCCGCCCTCACGCACGGAGCTCGAAGCTCCGCGCTGCTTTCCGGCAAAGCCCTTCGGGGCTTCTCCTCCCAGCCGCCGCCGTTTTGAGACATCTGGGAGT
>JAAZEM010000099.1 GCA_012512265.1 Armatimonadota bacterium
GGCTGGGCCGGGCGACATTCTCGGGTGCCTCAAGAAGGCGAGGGTTGGGAGGGGGAGCCCGAAGGGCTTTGCTGAGAAGCAGCGCGGAGCTTTGAGCACCGCGCGTGAGTGAGCACCGACCCCGCTTGTGTAGCGCGGACCTAAAGCTCCGCGCTCCTTGTGGGCGAAGCCCTGCCGGGCTGGGCAACTCGCCTGCGCAACGCAGAGGGGCGGGAGCTGGGCGTGGGATGCCCGAAGGGCTTTGCTGAGAAGCAGCGCGGAGCTTTGAGCTCCGCGCGCGAGTGAGCATCGGCCCCTCATCCGTGGTATCGCTGCCCGGCCCGGCGCTTAGCGGGAGTACATCTCGTCGCTGATGCGCAGGAACTCGGTGCACATCGCGTCGATCGCCTCCTGAGTGTGCCCGGCGCCCTTCGGGTCGCCATACCACTTGGGGATGAACCCGCCTTCAGGCCGACCGAGCGCACGGACCATGCGCCGGCAGTAGGCGCGGATGTCGTCAAGGCTGCCGTAGACCATCGTCTTCTGGATGTCGACGGGGCAGTAGAAGGTGATCCGCCCGCCGAAGCGCTCGCCGAGGTTTTCGAGCCCCATATTCTCCTGCTGGTCCATCTGGATCACGTCGAGGCCGGCCTCGATCAGGTCGTCGAGGATGTCCACGATATAGCCACAGGAGTGGAGGAAGGTGAGCATGCCCGCCTCGCGCGCGGCGGCGTAAACGCGCGCGTAGCACGGCTTCCAGAACTCGCGCCACTTGTCGGGCGAGATCATCAGCCGCTCCTGCAGGCCCCAATCGTCGCAGAACATGAAGCCGTCGACGTCGGCCTTGGCGTAGCGCTGGATCGCGTAGAGGTTCATCTCTACCAGGATGTCCAGCAGCCGGCGCAGCTCGTCCGGGTGCTCATAGATGTCGGCCCATAGGTTCTCAAGGCCGCGGATGAAATGGGCGCGCTCGTAGAGCGAGATCCCGCTTCCCATCAGGAAGCGGTCGCCCGCGCGCTCGCGCGCCCCCTCCAAGTGGGTCCACCGCCGGGCCTCAGTGATGTCGGGGATCGGCAGGCGGTCGAAGTCAGCCCACTCTTTCAGCGCCGGCTCGGCCACCTCTCCCAGGTTCGAGACGCCGATGTTCCGCCACATGGCGCCCCACTCATCCTTGCCGCTCCTGGGGCGGGCGTCTGGCGAGGGGCTCATGCCTACCCCCGCGAAATCCGACCCGTACGGGGTAGGGAAATCGCGTGCCAGACGGCCGGGCCGCTGGAACTTCACCGTTCGGATGACCACCTCACGTCCGCTCATCTCAGTGCCTTTCTTCGAAGAGTTCGATTGCCGCGCGGTTTATCTGGCACGTTGGCGCTCTTCCCGGGGGCTCCCGCGCCGGGGGAGGCTGGCCGGCCCCCCGTAACGTCGCATGATGTAGCCGAAACCAAGAACCATCACCACGGTGCCCAGGATGCTCGCCTCAGGCCCGAACGGCCCGCCGGAGATCGAATGGGGGAGGCCCAGGTGCGTGCGTACGAGACCAGGGATGCCCAGGCCACTGATCGGCATGCCGAGGAGCGTGCCCTGGGTGAAGTTCCAACCAAAGTGAAGCCCGAGCGGAAACCAGAGGCTGCCGGACTGGAGGTAGGCGTAGCCCATCAGCACTCCCATGAGCCCGATGTTGAGGAGCGCAAGCGCGTCTCGCTCCGGGTTGGAGAGGTGGAGGAGGGCGAAGACCACGGCTGAAAGGATGAGCGCGACGCGCCCGTCCCATGCTTGCGCCAAGTTGCGGAGCAGATAGCCGCGGAAAAGGAGCTCCTCGGTGAGCGCCATCGGGAGGAGCACCACCACGCCCAGAATGAGCGCGCGCGCAGGGTGAGTGCCGGGCGTGGTGCCAGCGATATCGCTCGTGGTGAGCACCACGAAGACCGCCGCGATCATCAGCGCGCCCAACAGCACCCCGGAGAGCGCCTCGCGAACCCAGCCCGGATGCAGCCACAGCCCGGTTGCCTGCCACTCCTGGCGATCCAGGCGGCGGGTGAGCAGGTACACCACGGCCACGGCGGCCGTCAGCATGGCCCATGCGGAGGCGATAAAGGTGGGGCTCTCCAGATTCAGGATGGCGGTGGGGTCGTCGTCAGGCGGTGGGAAGAGGAGCAGCGCGGGGATGCCCAGCACCAGGCTGCCCAGCAGGAAGCCAGCGGCGAGCAGCACCACGCGCCACAGCGGGTGCTGCTCGCCATGATTGCGGAAGATCTCCTCGCGTTCCGGTAGTCTCATGAAGCCCCTTTCCCTCAGGCCGACGGTCATCCTGCCCTTGGGGTTTTTCGGCCTGATTCGGGGGCGTTCCTGCCCGTCAGAAGCCCCAGTTCTGCGAGTAGCGCCCGTCCACCCTCAGGTCACCGAGGCGGCCGAAGCGCAGCACAGGCGGCATGGGCGCACCCTCCTCCGCGAGCCGGCGCACATCCTCGATGTGCCCTAGCCGGGAAGTCACCGCCCAGCGATCGCCCCGGTCAGCGCCGGAGTTGGCGTCCCAGATCGTCAGGCCATCGGCGCCGGCGTCATACAACTCCACCGCGCGGTGCATCATGTCGTCCAGGTCGGGAGTGCTCCAGGCGACGAGGGTCGGCTTCACGGGGATGCCAGCTGGCGCGCACACCTCGCGGAAGAACGCCAGGTCGTAGGCGCGCGCCTTGCTCCCGCCCGCGCCTAGATAGGGGAGTACCAGGTCCACCAGCTTCTCCCTAGACCAGTGGCGGATATCCAGGCCATACTCCAGGTTATCGGCCTCGTTGGCCAGGCAGAAGATGCTGAGTGCCAGGCGCTTGCCATCGCCCCGGCGAGCCGCCTCCTCGTCCAGCATCTGGCGCACCTCGCGCAGGAACTGCGTGAGGAGTTCCGCCCGGAGCTCTCGGATGCGCGGGTCTGTCTCCGGCAGCTTCAGGGCATCCTCCTGGTAGCGCTGCTGGAAGAGGTCGAGGAACGGCTTCTCGTAGAGGATCACCGGCACGCCCCGGGCAAAGAGGATATTCGCTCCGTCCGCGCCGAAGGAGACCGCCTCGCGGAGGACGGACACCAGATGGGCGCGCACCTCCGGCACGGCGAAACTCATCCGGGCGACCACGGTGCCGTCGCGGTCGCGACACCGCCATTCCGGGTGCTGGTCGTAGAAGCGGCTGCCAAAGAAGTCGCTGAGAGGCTCGGTGTGGACCCACGCCGCGGTGCGCACGGAGACGTGTACCTGCATCCCTACACGATGCGCCCCCTCGATCAGTGTCTTGGTGGGGTTGATCTTCTTTGCGGCCAGCTCACGGATCGCCTCGGCGTAGTAGCGGTCGCCCTGGCGCGCGAAGTCGTCCAGGTCCTGGCCGTGCATCTCGCCGATGGAGGAGGGGTAGTTCACCATGTCGGCGCCGCTCATCTGGAGGATGAGCGTACCGAAATCGCTATCGCGATACGTTTCGGTCTCCAGCAACAGATCCTCCTCGGTGGTGGGCCGGCGCGAGTAGATGTAGCTGAAGCCGTCGATGGTGGCGACGAGGCGCCGGTGCGCCGTTTCGGCGCGATCCGCGCGCACGCGCGCCACCTCCTCGGGCGTCAGCGGCACCAGCTTCACGTAGGCGAGGCCGGCGTCGGCGCGCATCCCATCCGGCTGCTGAGCGATGTGCAGGCTCTGCCCGGTCAGGTCGTCCACGCGGAAGAGCACCTCCTCCAGGGCGCCCCGGGCGCGGGTTCTGGGCACGTAGGCGCGGTCGCGGGTGAGCCGGGCCAGCACGCGGCAGCCCAGGCTGGCCGGGTCGGCCAGGCCGAGGTAGACGGCGTGCCACCCGGTGGCGTTCAGCGGGATCGTCAGCGGCGGGGCGCCCGTCTCTTCAGAAGCCCACACCATCTTGCCCTCGATGTTGCCGGCCGCATAGTCGATCACTTTCCAATGGCCGCGGCGAAGCCGGGGCGACAGCGCCTCCCTGGGTGTGGCCTGAGTCATATCCGCGAGGATCCGGGGCTTTAGGCCGTTGGCCCACTCCATGGACAGGGTGCCGCCGAGCGCAGTGGCGGGGCCCAGCTCCAGGTCGTCGAAATCGAGGGTGCCTGCTGAGGCCTGCGCTGCCACGGTCACCCAGATCTGGTCAATCGGCCATTGGGTCTGCGGCACGAGGCGCACGGAGAAGCGCGTCCAGTCGTACGTGCCGGCGGGGATGTCGCGGTAGATTTGGGTCGCGTCGGAGTAGGGCCGGTCCTTGTAGAGGATATGGAAATAGAATCGGGCGTAATCTCTGGGGCCGAGGCGCAGGCCGCGCGCCCGGAACCACCCCGATGCCGTGTAGACGCGCGTGGCGGGCTGCGCCAGCGTCTGGCGCCAAGCGCGTGGCTGCCCATCTCCCACGATGCACGCCGCGCGCTCGCCGCTGCGCGGGGCTTCCGTGGTGAGAGCGGCAGGCTGGTGACCGGGCGCGGGTGTCCAGGCAGCTGGGGCATCTCCATCGGCAATCATCTCGAAACCGGGATTGGCGATCTGAGCCGGCGTTGCGGCTACAGCCGAGAGCAGCAGTACGGCAGGCAGGTGCATCTTCGTCCTCCTTGCTTCCCCCCGCGTGTAGGGAGGACCAGGGTGGGGGCCTTGACGGCGCACCAGGCCCCCGGCGAGTGCTGGATACCGCAGAGCTTCGTGACTCGCTGCTTGTCGCCACCGGGTGAGATTAGTGCCGGGTCTGCTCCGCGAGCCACTCGGCGGCGGCTTCCTCGTCGCTCTCGTGTCCACCCTCGAAAAGGGTGATTCGTACGGGGCCGGCCTGACGCCGGAAGAGGATCCGTCCCTTTCGGTAGGGCGCGCCCTCATTCTCGTTGGCGAGAGCCTCCGGCACACGGCGCTCCTGGGTCATCACGGCAATCTGCTCCTCCGTGAGGGCGGCTTCCGGATGGCCGTTCGCGCGGGCCAGGGCGTTGTAGGCGTAGAGGGCATGGCTGATCGGCACCGAGCCGAGGTGGCCATCATGGATGCCGGCGTTCAGGTCAATCGGCACGCCGCGTGCCGCCGCCAGATGGAAAAGCGGAGAGCGCCGGCGGTATTCTGCCTCGGTTTCCTGGCTCGGCGAACCCCCGCACGAGCGCTCGATATCCTGAGCGTAGCCCAGTTTCTGCGCGGTGCAGTGGCGGTGCCAGGCCGCGAGATCGGAGATCGGCACCCAGGCGGAGACCCCGGCCCATACGTCCGGTGCACGGTGGGCCATCACAAGCGACATGAATCCGCCGCCGGAGGCACCGCAGAGATAGATCCGCTTCGGATCGACGGAGGCATGCGTGCGGGCGTAGGCGACGGCATCGAGCACGTCCTGGACCGCCAGGTCGGAGGCACATGCCTCCGGACGGTGGTTGGGTCCGCGGAAGTTGGGGTGGATCAGCACCCAACCGCGGCGCTTGCACGCCGCCAGGTAGGCAGCGCTCGCCGCCTGGCGATAATCGGCGCTCCAGGTGTGCAAGGCTACCATTAGGGGCGCGGGCGCGCCTCCCGGCGCGGCTTCGGGGGGCACGTAGAAGAACGCCCCCTGAAGCTCGCCATCGAGAGAGCTGGGGATCTGCACCTCACGGGCGCCTTCCCAAAGACCGGCCGCGGCCGGCAGAGAGAGTGTGAATAGCAGCATGGCAGAATCCTCATCGGCAGTCCAGTTGGACCGCCCCTGCCCATTTCGCGCTCCCCCTGCGGGAAACCTGCCGGTTGCCGTACCGCAGGATCTGAGGGCGCCGGCAGCAAACCTACGGAGCGAGTGGCAGGCACGGCCGCCGTTGGGCGAC
>JAAZEM010000100.1 GCA_012512265.1 Armatimonadota bacterium
ACCATGTGAAGCGCGGTATGGCCGAGCAGTTCTTTGAGGGTGAACACGTTCCCACCGCGCCGCAGGAAGTTGACCGCGAACGTATGGCGGAAGGTATGAGGAGAGCAGCGAACGCCCGACAGCTTCGCCACCTTCCCGAGACGCACGAACAACAGCCGCAGCCCCACCCGCGTTAGCCCTTCGCCGGCAGACCCGCCCTTGTCCGACAGGAACAGCCCCGCATCCTCCGGGCGAGGAGCCTCCGAGAGATACTTCAGCAGCGCCCGCGCCGTCGTTGGCCCGAAGCAGATCTGCCGCTTCTTGTTCCCCTTGCCGGCCACCGAGCACCGCTTCTGCGTCAGATCCACATCCCCGACCTTCAGGGAGCAGACCTCCGACGCCCGCGCCCCAGTGTCGAGAAGGAAGAGGATGATCGCCTCATTCCGGCGCGGGTTCTCCGAGCGCTTCGCCGCCGAGAGCAGCGCCTGCACCTGTTCCCCGGTGAAGGGCTGCACCTGGTCTTGCCGGACCACCGGCTTCGAGATACCCTCCATCGGGTTCTTCACGACCACGCCCTGCCCGACCAGGAACCGGAACATCGCCGCCAGATCGTCATAGTAGAGCTTGATCGTCTTTGGCCGAGGAGCGCGGGTAAGTTGGCCGTTCCCCCACCTGCCGCCTTCCTGCTTGTGCCCGTTCGCCAGGTAAGCCAGGAACGCGCGCACGGCAACGCCGTCGCAGTGGGTGTGCCCTTGCTCCCGCAGATACCAGAGGAGTTTGCCGGTGATCACCCGTCGCAGGTCGAGGGTGTTTGAGGAGAGTTGGCGGATCTCGCAGTCGAGGAGCCACCCTTGGGCTTGCCGCTCCAGTTCGGAAACGGACAAACCCAAGGGTTCAACGGCCTCTGCGGATTCGGCTGATCTAAGTGTTCTTTTGCGCACTTTCGCCCTCCATTTGGAGGGCAGTCGGCTGCCGAAACCCGCATGATACCTAGCTTTTTGCCAAGTTGGTCGGGGCGACTGGATTTGAACCAGCGACCCCTTGGCCCCCATCCAAGTGCTCTACCAAGCTGAGCTACGCCCCGACGCACCAGTAGTATAGCACGGTCCCGCCGCCGAGTCAATAGCCGCTTCGCACTCGTTGTGATTCCAAGATGAAGCCCACCCGGCACTCCTTCCTGCCCGCCGGTCCCGCGCCGGCGGCTGAAGGGACGGGCGCGGATGGGGATGGCCGCCCACACGCGTGGCGCCGGGTTTGCACCCGCGCGATACCGCCCCACGGCACATGCCGGCGGCGAGACCGGCGATCGATTAGAACCCGATCGGCACCAGAGACATCCGCCGGACGCGCTCTGCATAGCGCCGGACATAGGCACGCGGGTCACTTAGGTGCTTCTCCGCGAGCGACGCGTTCGGCGCCCCCAGCATCGCCAGTGTCTCGGCGGCAGCCAGCTCCAGCGCCCATCGCGCGTCATCGCTGACCCCTGACCGGCCGCCGGTGCTCACCTGGAACGGGCGCTCCGTCGGAAGATCCGAGCGTGCCAGCATCGCCTGGATCGCAGGCACCGCCTGGGGGTCGCCAATCCGGCCCAGCGCCCGGATGGCGGTGATCAAGCCATCGAGGGTCGTCTCGGGCTCCTCAAGCAGGCGCGCGATCTCCGGCACTGCCGCCGGATCGCCGATGCGGCCGAGCAACACCACCACGCTCTGCCAGAAGGGAACCGTGCGATAGCCCTCTGGCTTCACATCCGCGCGCTCGATCAGGCAGCGGAGGAGCTCCGGGGCTGCCTCGGGCCGGCCGTGCATCGCCAGGGCCACTGCGGCCCAGAAGCGCGCCCGCTCGCTCCCGTTCTTCAGCACCTCCCGGAGGGGCTCGATCACCTCCTCGCCGGCGTGCGCCAACTGCCACACCGCCTCTTTCGGCTGAGGTGCGTCCAGCGCGGCGATCCATCCCTCCACCGTGCCAGACGCCTCTGATACCACCGGCTCCTCGCGCAGAATGCCAGAGCGCAACAGCTTCTCCTGGAGGCGCCGCACGTCCACCTGGCGCGGCGTCGTTCCCTCCTTCACCGCCATCGCGGCGGCCACACCCGCCACCTCGCCCACGCGCTGCAGGTCGCGCTGCATGCGGAACATCATGTGCGCGTCGTGCGTCAGCGAGAGGGCTCGGCACGCCACCAAGAGTCCCTCTATCCCCTTCGGGAGCAGGCAGCGATAGGGCACCTCGCTCGCGAAGGGATCATGCCAGGCACCGAGCAGCCACACCCAGAGCGCCGCCTCGTCGCTCTCATTCTCGTAATCGAAGGCGTGGTTATCGTAGTGGGCTTTGGCGTAGGAGATCACATCCGGGAAGCGCCGGCCGGAGATCTGGTCATCCAGCGTGAGCACGTAATCGCCGACGATCTGCCGGCTCTGTCGCAGCCCGAGCAGCGGCGCGATGGTCAGCAGGCGGTTCTCGGCGGTATACGTGTCGCGCCAGAGGTGCTTGAGACCCAGGCGCCGGGCACGCGTCAGGTCGGTCACGTCCGTCGCCACGACGTAACCGGCATCGAAGTTGGCGAGGCGAATACTGCCGTTGGCATCCAGTATCTGGTAGGCCTGCGAGAAGTGGTGCGACAGCCCGTCGCGCTCGCGCCCGAGCTGGAACTCGGCGCCGGCCATCGCCGCCAGGTCGGCGTCGCCGGTTCCATCCACGAAAGCAGCCGCCGGGTACAGGATCGCTCCGGTGGGGCTCGCCACCTCGGCCACCTCTACGCGCCCTCCTGAAGTACGCGCCTCGATCAGCGCGCTCCGGTAAATGACGTTGACGCCCGCCTCCGCGGCCATCTCTTCGAGGACGACCTGCTTGGCATCGGGGTGGAAGCCGGTGAGGCGCTGATTCGCGCCGAAGAGATCCGAGAGCGCGTTTGTGCGCGAATCGACCTCATCCTGGATGCCACCGGCGAAGCCGTGATAGTAGATGTGAATCCCGCCGCCGGCGCCGATCCCGCCAAGGAAGTGGCTCGCTTCCAGCAGGGTGACCTTCGCGCCCTCGCGCCCGGCGGCGATTGCCGCGAAAGCGCCCGCCGTGCCTCCGCCAACCACCAGCACGTCGCACGCCTCTGCCTCCGTCGCGGCAGGAGATGGTCCGGCAGGCGGCAGCCCCGGAAGAGGCGCATCACCTACCCATTGGGCGACGCGTGCGCCCACGTCTTTCCCCATGCGCCAGCGCGCGGGCAGCTCTCCCGCATCCGGGCGGCCGGTGGCATCCACCAGCCACGCGCCTGCGCCGAAGAGGTTGCGGATCTCCGGGTGCGCTGCGTCCATACCCAGGGCTAGACCGGTCACCGGGAATGGCTCGCGTCCCGTATGCGTGAGCAACGCCTCGGAGAAGGCGGGCACGGCGTCGCGTAGGGCACGGGCGACCGCTGGGATCTGCCGCCGCAGGCTACGCACGAGAGCGTTTGGCGCACCCCACCCATCGGCAGGCGCCTCGCCCTCGAACTCGATGGCCACCTCGCCCGGCCACACCGAGGGCAGCAGGCGTAGCGCGCCCACTCCAGGCACCGTTGGGAGAGAGAGCTTCGTCAGATCGCCGGAGACGTGGTTATAGAAGAGGGCCAGCCGGCCACGCACGCGTTCCGGACCAGCCGGCAGCGTGCCGGCAAGCCGCCACAGCAGCGCCTCCTCGGTGGCATCGATAAACGCGCGCGCGCGCACGATCTGTCGCCCGCTCTTGTTCCCGATCACCAGGCCGCCGATGCGATCGCCATCGCGCCAGATGGCGACCGGCGTGCTGTAGAACAGGATCTCTGCGCCGGACGCCGCAACCAGGCGCTCTAAGACCAGCTCGCAGATCGGCGCATCCAGCCGGCTGCCGCGCGCGCCACCCGCGGACCGGACCGCGGCAGGAAACGCCTCCGCGTCCTCCTCCGCTCCCGGCCACTCCAGGGCGAAGGCGGAGGTGGCCTCCCACCTCAGGAGGGGCCGCGCCTCGATCAGCAGCGTGTCTCGCCCAGACGCCGCGCTTTCGAGCGCCGCGGCGACGCCCGCCAGACCGCCTCCCACGATAGCCACATCGACCTCGGCAATCACCGGGAAATCCTGTCTCTCCATCGTCGCTCCTCACCCTCCGAACGTCGGCCGCATCTTCCGCCGGCCCATCCACTCCCGATTTCCCCACCCACCCCCTGACTCCTGTCGCAACAGCTCAGGATCCCGCGCGAGCGTTGCACTCGCGCGTTTTTCTTGACACGTATTCACCGCTGTGCTATACTCGGGGATAGAGAGCAATCCTCGTTCGGGAGGCAGGGCGCGTCTCTCCTTGCCGGCCGTGGAAGGAGTCCTTCTCGTGCACGATGTAGCATTCCCTCTTCCGGTAGCGGCGCGGTCGCCGTGGACTCGGTGGGCGCTCGCGCTCCTGGCCGGACTGTTGATTACCCTGGCAATCGCTCCGGCTGAGGCCGCCCCACGGAAGCGCAGTGCCAAGGCGCCGGTGCGCATCAAGCGCGCCGCGAAACCGAGGCCCGCTTCCCACTCCAGTGCCAACGATGCCATGCTCGCGCAGTTTGGCGATCTCTCCCTGGATCAGGTGATCGCCTTGCTCCGGAGCTCGGCCGACTTCTGGGAGCGCTCTGGCACCGCCATTGAGGGGTGCGACCCCATGACCGCCATCGTGCTCTCCCTCGCTTGCCGCCAACGCACGATCGGCTTGGTGGATGCCAAAGCCCGTATGGAGGGCAATCCCGCTTCGGCCGCGAGCGCCAGGCGCGAACTGAAGGAAGCGGTCGATCGCGCAATTGAGTCGATCCGCGCGGCCTATAAGCCGCAGCAGACCATCACGGCGGGCATGGAGGGTGGCATGCCCGGAATGGGCGGGCCGGAGATGGGCATGGGTGGCGCCCCAGGAATGCCTGGTCCAATGGACCCGGCCATGGGTGGCGGTCCGGGAATGCCCCCGCCGATGCCATAGCCCCTGTTTCGGTGTTCCACCTATCCCGCCGCCTATGGATGGATGGGGCTGAGATCTGCCTGCATCCTCACCAGCACTCCCTGGCCTCGGGCCTGCGTTACTCCTCCCGAGGCCCCGGGGATCTTTCAGACGGTTAGCCGCACGCCCTGGCGGGTAGAATCCCGGCGAGAGTGGCTGCGCGAGGCAACGCGCCGCCAGTGGATGTGACCACCGGGAAGGGACCCGCGCCCGTGGCTGAAGGCGAGCCCTTACAGACCCTGCAAGCGAGCACCGCGTATCGCTCGGCGCTGCTAGTGGCGCTGGGTTACGTGGTAGTGGCGACTGTCTGGATCTTCCTCAGCGACCTGGTGCTCCTCACCATCCCATCCGATTCCTCGTGGGTGCTCTTCGTGTCGTTGCTGAAAGGCTGGAGTTTCGTCCTCGTCACTGGTGGCCTGCTCTACGTTCTACTCCGGCAACATGCCAGGCGCATTCTGGATGCGGAACGCGCCTATCGGATCGCCGTCGAGCGGGCGGAGCAGCAGAAGCGCCTCTTCTTCCAAAACACGATCACGGCAATCACCGAAGGCAAGATGCTTGTTCGCAGCCCCGGAGCTCTTGCGGCCATGCCGACGCCCCCCCAGATGGAGGAAGACGTCGTTTCGGCGGCGCAAGCATCCGGAGTGCGCGAGAAGATACGGGAAGCCGCCCTCGCCGCTGGGATCCGTGACGAACGCGCCGCCGATCTCGTCGTCGCCGCCGGCGAAGCGATCACCAACGCGATCAAGCACGCCAATGGCGGGAGAGTCTCTGTTCACGTGGGAGCCGATTGCGTTTGGGTGCGCGTGACGGATCACGGCCCGGGGATCGCCGACCTGATGTTGCCGCGCGTCGTCCTCGAGCGTGGCTACTCCACAAAGCCATCGCTCGGCATGGGCTACACTCTGATGCTCGCTCTCTCCGACCGGCTCTACCTGACAACCGGCCCCACCGGCACCACGGTCGTCCTCGAGATGTGCCGGCGAGAGGGCAAAGCCGCCACCGTCGCCGCCATTCCGGATCGCACACCTCTCGTCGACGCACTGTAGCGGTCCCTGGCAGGGGCACACGGGTGCCGGAGGCGCACCACTGCTACCGTTCCGCCCTCGAAGCACACGGTCGGCCCAGTCAAAGCCCTTCTTGCCAGAGGCATCCTGATCAGTTCGGAGATAAAAGCGCGGGGAGGACACCTGGGTGCCCTCCCCGCGCCTCGAAGTCGCGAAACTGCTGCACTACAAGGTTCACTCGGCTTCAAGCGCGCCTACGAGATCGCCGACCTTGATCTCGGCCAGCTTCTCCTTCAGCACCTTCCACTCTTGCTTATTGCTGCGTTTCGCCTTGACGTAGTCGCCCACCTGAAGGGTGCTCGCCTTCTCGCGCACGTCGGTGCAGCGCGCCTTCGCCAGCTCGGTAATCTGCACGTCGATCACCTCGCCGGTGACCGGGTTCTTCACCTCGTTGTTCTTGCGGTAGACACGGAACATCGCGCCTTCGACCACACCATGCGTGGCGCCAGCGGTGATGACCACCGTGCCGTCCTCAGCGTTGACGGCGGCCACGATCGCCTCGATCTTCGGCATCATCGCCCGCGCCATCCGCTCCGCGGTCTTCGACAGTGTCTCATTCACCAGCTTGAGCCGGGCCTCGGGCCCGTCCACCACATGGGTGACATCCATGATCTCCTTGAAGGTGCGCGAGAGCACGATCTTGCCGGTCTCCACCTCCACCATCTTGTAGTTGACGTGGGCGCGACAATGCGTGCCCTTGACCCTGACCTTGCCTCCCAAGATGCCCCCGCCAATGGCGCCGCTGATCGCGCTCGCGATCCCCTCGCCGATCTCGATGCTCTGGACATCGCCGTAGACCAGGTACTTGACCGCGAGCAGCTTGCCGATCTCGGCGGCTTTGTCTGGATCAACGAGACCGCTCGCTCCCATACGGATCTCGTTCGCCACCGTCTCGATCCGCGCGCGCTCGGCCACCTCGAAGTAGGGGTTGCGCTGGAGGAGCACCGTCAGCGCGTTGGCGCAGATTCGCCCGATGTTGTCGTCGCGCAAGTCCCACGGCACCGCGCCCGTGGTGAAATCCATCACGGCCACGGCCACCCGCTCCGGGCTCTCCTCCTGGGCCCGGGCAGGAAACGCCGCGAGGGCCATCGTCGCCATCACTGATAAGGCGATCAGCCAGATCTTCTTTGGCATCCAACACTCCTTACCGCCACGATGGATCCGTCAACACACCCCTGCCACAACGCACCCGTCCCATCGCGAGGCACTTCCGCTACTCTTGCTTCACTGTCGCACGGATGCGCGTCTTGCTGACCGCGCCCACCGTAAGGCCGAATGGCTTCATCGCCTCGGCCTCTTCCAATGCAAGCGCGAAGTCCTCGGCCGATTCGGTATCAGACTCCACGTTCAAAACCAGAACGCCCTCGTCATACGACTCCCGACTCACCTTGGTCACGCCGGGCAGGCCTTTCAGCGCCCGCTCGAAACGCGCCGCCTTTGCGAAGGAAGCGAAGACGCTCACCTCAACCTGGATGTTGCGGCTTTCCGAGGCGGGAAGCAGCGTGATATCCCGGACAAAGAGAGGCGCCAGCTTCTTCGCCGTGTTCTGCAGCGCCTTCTTTGCCGAGACGGACTCCACGAGGTCCGCGCCCGGGCCCTCGGTGGCATCCGCGGCCACGATCTCTGCGGTATCCGCCAGAATCGCGCGCACCTCGACGCGCGCGCGGCACGAGACAAAGCCAGGCGCCGGGTCCGGCACCACCCGCTGGCTGAAAGCCTCGCCGGTGATCACAATGTCGGCGCCCATCTTGCGACCGATCTCCGCGGCCACGGCCGGGTCCTTCAGGCGCGATGCGTTCTGCTGGCGCAGCTCCGCGTAACGCTTCTGGTCGATCACCTTGTAGCCGGCATTCACAAACTGACGGATGAACTCTGTCTCGGCCGCCGGATCGGGCACGGGCGTCGAGATATGCTGCTCGGGGATGATCACCATCACTCGCCACTCGCGCATGAGACCATTCTTGCGCATGATCTCAAGCATCGGCACCGGGGAGACCGCGACCTCGGCCTGGATCTCATACATCCCGTCCTCCTGCTTTTGCGAGAGGACGCGCACGATCTGCGCGAAGCCGCCGAACTTCTCGGTAACCAGACTGTCGATGAGCTGGCCATTCTCGGCCTTCGCCTTGCCAGAGACATAGGCGCCGATGACCTGCTCGATCCCCTTGCGCATGGCGTCGGCACGCGCCGCCTTCTCTGCCGCCGCCACATTGCCCCCTTCGATCACCGCAGTGCCCTTCACGGTAACCGTCTGCTTCTCGGGCCGGTGCAGGCGTTCCGCCCCCTCGCTTCCACCGGTGGCGGCGACCAGCAGCAGGGCAGCCATCATGATCGCACGCTCTAGAAAACGCATCCGTTCTCCCTCGCTCAAACGCCGCGGCGGCAACCTCGCTTTCGATAGCCTCAGGCACGCCACCGTGGGACGTTGGCAGCATACGCCAGGCACGCGCGCTGGCCGTGCCCTGTTACCAAGACAACCGGGCGTCGCAGTCAGTTGCCACCGGCTGCGACGCCCTCTGTAGACTAGCCCTTACTCTACGTCATCCTTGACGACGAAGACCACGGAGAAGCTATCCAGGAACTTGCCCTTCTCGTTCTCCTTCAGAAGCATGTCAGCGTCTTCCTCGCTGATGGCGACTCCGTAGTTGCCGCGCTTCTTGATCCCCTTGATCACAATCGGATCGCTGCCTACGCGGGAATTCTTGCGCGCTTCCGCTTCGCTCGCCGCATAGCCGACGGCGCCCATCTCGACGGCGACCTTCGTCGGCACGTTGGCACCAAAGATGGCATCGCCCTGCTCGCCGCGGAAGATCTTCGGCGCGAGGCCGGCCTGAACACCCAGCCCATCGCAGAGCACGATCACGCCCGTCTTAGCGCCAAGCGCGGGCGCGGATTTCACAGGCTCCACGTTGGAGTATTGTACGGGCGCGGTGGGAGTGGCTTCTTCCAAACCTCCCGGCGCTGCCGCCTGCTGGGGCTTCATCTCCTCGATCTTCGCGAGGGCCTGCTGCACCTGCTCCGAGCACCACGCATCCGAGACGCTCTCCGCGCCATACAGCCGCGCCTCCATCACGATGGTGTAGACCTCGTCATCGCGGTTCCATCCCAGGTCTTTCGCCAGACCGAGCGCCCGCATCTTCGGATCGTTGGGATCGTCATAGATCTTCCCGCCGCGAACCTTTGCCTTGAACGCGCCGGCCACCATCGATTCGACGAGCGCGCCCTCCTTGGCGCCGATGCGCCCGCCAACCATCATGCCCACTACCATCAACGCCAAGTCACGGTAGGCATAGAGGCCGGCCGCTTCCCGCGCGGTCCACCGCTTCTGAGCCTTGGAGCGCACGCCCTCCTTGGGGAGACCCTCCGTCTTGATATAAACCAGATTGTTGCCATAGTCGACCAAGCCGTTGATTCGGTGCGGCACGCCACTCTGGCCAAGGTTCACATTCACCGTCACGTGCTGCTGCACGCCAACCGCCACATCACGGCGGGCGGCCTGCACAGGCACGGCGCTGACAGCCGCCGCCAGGGCGCCCACGCACAACACTTTGCTGAGCCTCATCTCGCAATCTCTCCTTCCAGCCGCCTATCCTGGGAGCGGCCGTAAACGGGTACGCAGTCCGGGAGCATGAGCATCGGCGCACGAGCAGAGTGGGACGGCGACCTATCGCCGCCTGCCTCCTCCAGCCCCATTCGTTCGCGCCTTTCACGGCGGCTGCCGGATGCCTCCATACTCATCTCTCCTGGCCTGCTGCGCACGCGGGTATACCGCAACGTCTCTCTAAGCCGGCGTGCGGGCCTACCGGCCACCCGGGTTCATCATGCGCACAAAATCGAGATAGCGCTGGGCCGTGATCCGCCCGGCGATCATCTCATCCAGGTACTTCAGAATCCGCTTCTCCTGGTCGGTCGGGACCGACTTCTCCAGGAGCAAGCAGGCATAATCCGCATCCTCAGGCTCGAGGGCGGCATAGACCTTCCGCTTCTTCTCCGCCAGAGGTCCGGTGGGCAGCGCCTCCGGGTTCAGGGCCAGGATGATATCCGAAGCCGCAAAGTTCTCCGCCTGGATCATCGGCTCCTGCTCCTTGTTGTTCGCTTCCGCCCACTTCTTCACGTTGTCGTAAACGTACTTCGCGAGCTCCATGAAGGTGACGGCGCCGTCGCGATTCCGGTCGGCCTCACCATAGAAACCCTGCTTGACGTACTCGGTGAAAACGCCGTGCTTCAGGCGCGCGTCTTCCCATGCTTTCTGGCCGGCGGAAGCAGAGGCAAGCACCACGCGGCCCTTGCCAGAGCCATAGGCACTGTAGTACTGCCCGCTGAGGGCCGGCGCGCCCCCACCCGTGCGCCGCATGGCGCCGCTGTGGCACGCATCAATGATCGTCACGATCCGCTGGGCCTTCATCCGGTCGAGCGTATCGATGAGCACCGTGTTGTCCACCGCGCTGGCCGCCAGCGCCTCAACATCGGTGTTGCATGGCAGGATATAGCCCCGGCCCGCTTCCTCGTAGCCATGGCCCGAGAAGTAGACCAGCACCATATCCTCCGGCTCGGCGCGGCGGGCAATGCGGTTCAGGTACTTGATGATATTGATATTCGTTGGCTTATCTGGCGTGTCGTCCGTGAGCAGATAGACGGTGTCCTTGCCAAACCCGCCTCGCTGGGGATCGACGAGCACCTTGTAGACAGCCGTCACGTCTCCCACGGAATAGCGCAGAGTGGGGATGTTCTCCACATCGTCGTAACGATTGACGCCTACCAGGAGCGCCCATTTGCGCCCTACGCGCGTGGTACCCTCGGGCTGTGTGGAGGCGTGCACCACCTGCGGCGCGTCCGGCTTTGGCGAGCCGATGGTGTACGTCTTCGTCACGCGCTTCTTCGCCTTATCGGTGACCTGGATCACCAGCTTGGATTTCCCATCAGCGTTGGCCTCCGGGAAGGGGATCTGCGCGTGGAACCACATCGCCACCGGACCCTTGAGATCCGCCTTGACCAGGTCCGCCTCGTCACCAAACTCCAGCTTCGCTTCGTGATCGTTGACCGTCACCTGCTGGATTCCGGTGTCATCCGCCGCGATACCCGACACTCGCAGCTGCTTCTTGCGCACGACGACCACGAAATCGCGCGCGCCATCCACCTCCGGCTCGAAAACGCGGAGCTCGGGAGCGGCACGATCCCTCTGGGTGCCAGGCTGCTGCACCACTTCCACGGGGCTCGGCGCCGCCGTGGTCAGCCAGCGCAACACCTGGTACATCGTATAGGCCATCTCGTAGCGCGTCAGCGCGCGGTCGGGATGGAACCGGCCATCCGGATAGGCGGAGATAAGGCCTTCCTCGCCCGCGGCCAGCGCCCAGCAGACCATCGGTGCCAGATGCGCGTCCACGTCGGTCGGCCTGGGGGCGGGCTTGACGGAGGCCGCTTTCGGCACATCCTTCAGAAGCGCGTGCAGCCACACCGCCATATCGAGCCGCGTCATCGGCTGCCGTCCGCCAAAGTGGTTCTTGCTCCCCGGAATCATCCAGAGGAGGCGCCGGATCGCGTCTCGCGAGTAGTGGCCTTCCGGAACATCCGTGTATGGGCAATCAGGCAACGGGCCGCCCGGCCCGAGGCGCACCCCGTGCCTGCCCAGGTGGCGCACCAGGTTGTCGAGGTTTTTCACGAAGTCGTAGCGGCGGAGCGTTTCGCCACCCTGGAACGAGCCATCGCCGAACAGCTCGACCAGGTTCGTCTCCGGACGGAGCAGGGCAAGAACGGCCGGGGCCGCCCAATGGTCCCCGGGCACGTCCGGGGGACGCGGCGCCGGTGCGGCGCCGGCCACTGCCATCAGGCTCATCCAGAGCATGGCCTGGAGCGCCAACCAGCGCAGGGACACTCGTTTGCTGAAGCTCATCTCTCTCCCTCGTGCAGAATCACGTGTGGCTCGGCGACGACAGGCATGGCCCGATGCGCGCCCAGGGCAGGCATGCGGCGAACGGGGCCCCGGAGAGCTGCCCTCGCCTCTCCGTAGGGTCGAACGCATGCCGTGCCCGTGCAGATCTCCCACTATGATTATCGGCGGTCGGAGCAATTCCTATAGGGCGTCTGGCATCGCAAAGGCGGCAAGACGCTGGTTGGGAGAACGAGTGAGGGAGACACCGTCTCGTATCCGGACACCCGAGGCGGGGTCGGTACCACAGATGAACGCCCGAACACCGATGGAGAGATGCGGGCACCTGGGGCTGCGCAGTCCATCCGGGATCGGGGCATGGCCCAGACGAGACGCTCTCGCAAGACCGCGAAGTGGTCCCACAGTATAGCCCTGGGCATCCTGACCCTAGGTCTAGCGTCCAGAAAACACCTGGAACCCTGAGAGGGTTCGACAAATGCGTGGTAGCAGCACAGCCCGAGGTGCGGATACCCTGGGCTCAGTTGTGCGGTCCCTTCGGGGCAGGGCTATGGTAGAAGAGACCGGAGAGGTCTGGGCATTGGAGCCGGGAATCTCTGTGCCCCGGATCGCATTCCTTATCTCCGAAATCCCAGGAGTCTACCCCTCCGGCTTCACGACGAGGATCACGGCGCAACGGGCAAGGAACTCAGAAGTCTTGTCGGCATCGAGAATGCGCTGCGCATCGGCCTCGGAGATGGTCACGGTGGTCCCGGTTGCTTCCAGCGCCTCGATCACCAGCGGGTTGGCACCCACGCGCTCTGTCGCCGCGCGAGCAGCTTCCAGGGAGGGATAGTAGCGCGCCAGCCCGGCGCGAGTCGCCGTCTCGGGCGTGACGGATGCCGGCCCGTAGAATGGCTTCGCGTCGCCTTTCCGAAGCAGCGCCGGATGCAGGGAGGGCTTCAACTGGGTGCGAGTACAGTTGATGATCAGACCGGTAGCTACCTGGCCCGCGGAGCGCGTCTCACCAGCCGCCTCGCCCTCGGGAGTTTGGGTGCCTGCCGGCGGCATGGGGAGGGGCGACAACGCGGCGGCGATGCTGCGCGCGCCAAAGAGCGGCACCTCGACCACCACCCGGAAGCGCTCCTTGGCGGCGTTCCAGCCGAGCTCCGGATAGCCGGCCAGCCGGGTCTCGGGAGCCTCCTTCGTATGCAGCCGGCTGCTTCGAAGGAGGTCTCTCAGGCGGGAGCGCTGCTCATCCGTCAGCTGGGCATCGCCCGGCAGGAACGACGCGGCGAGCTTCTCACAAGCGGTGAGGGCATGCCTGCGCGCCGCGTTCCGCGCTGACAGCTGCTTCCGCAGGCCCTCAACGCCCTCTCGTGGCTGGCCCTCGCCAAACAGGAAGACTCGCGCCTCGCCCCATTCAATCGTGGCCTCGGGCAATCGCTGGATCAGCCCGGCAGGAGCGCCCTCCGCGAACGCACTGGCGGGCACGCCGGCCACAACCAACAGCAGCGAGAAGCACCAACGTAGGTATCGCATCGCCCGATCCCCCTTCCTGGCACTCGACCGGCCCGGATCACGCCTCCAGTACCGGCTTCGGGGCCTGCACCCCAACTCCTCTCCCTCTTAGGACACCTGTCACTCCCCGGGAAGTTCCAAGAAGCGAGGATCGGCCGGGCCCGGCCCAGGCGCCTCTTCGCCGCCCGAGAGGAGGCGGCGAAGAGGAACTGCTTCCGCTTGGGTGCAGGGCGCGCGGAGAGCCCCTCAGATGATCTCCAGATAGTCCCGGTCCGGCAGCGGCGGGAAGGGCGCGGGCGGCAGCGTCTGATACCAGTAGGCGACGGACGCGATGTCGTCTTGCAGGGGAAGGTAGCGCCCGCCGCTACGCCATCCGAGCGCCTGGATCGTCACCCGCAGATCCTGCTCGAAGCGAATCGGATCCATGATGTGCCAGCGGTAAAGACCAAACCGCTGCTGCGACTGGTAGAGGCCGTCCGGACGGATCACCTGGGGCAGTCCGGAATAGGGCGTGGTGAACTCCTGATACTGGCGCGTCTCGCGGTTCTCGAAGTTGTAGGAGCCGCAGAAGTAGTCCTCGGTGCCGGTGCCGCAGATCGTCGGGTACTCATCGCCATCGAGGTAGAACTTGATCTCGCCCTCGCCCCACCAGCCGGTGTTGTTCACCCCCCACGCCATGTAGGTGCCCACATAGTGGCCTCGGCCCTTCACTCCGTCCAGAATGGTGTAGACCTGCTTATAGGGAAGCGGGTTGACGCGCCGGAACTGCGCGTGGAAGTAGGCGGCGTCGTCGGGCACCTCGGTGAGCGTGTAGTCGATCTGGTAGTAGAGGGTCATCGCCTCGTCACCGAGGTTGGTCATCGTCATCCGGCAGCGCTTGCGGAACGGCATCTCCCAGTAGCAGTTGAAGCCACTGCCGGGATTGACGCACACGGCGAGCGAGGAGACCTGGGCGAACTTCCCCCATCCGCACGCGAAGAAATCGCCCACGGGGCACTCGACCGACGGGACCTCGCAGTCGTCCCAGTAGATCCGGAGGATGCTGAAGCGCCAGGGCCCCGTCGGTGTCATCCAGATATGCTGGATGGCGCCCGGCTCGCGGATATCCGCCAGCGTGAAGGTCTCTCCCGGGCTGATTCGCACCGAGGGCGAGATCTTCCAGCCCGGACCCAGGTCGCGAGCCTTGTCGGCGCCGGTTCCCTCCGTCGCCATGCCGCCCATCCCCTTCTCGCCCGTGAAGTTCTCCGGGCTGATCGAGCGCGACCTGGCGCTGGAGAGGCGCGCAAGGTTGCCCAAGTGCATTCCCAGTCCATTGAAGCCTGCCATGGTATGCTCCTCCGTGAGATGGGCCAGTGAACGCCCGTCCGCCAGGTTCCAGGGCGCCCGGGGATGGGGCCCGGCAACAGCCGCCGCGATCCTCAATGCCCAGTCATCGCCCCTCTGGCGCTTTGCGATGCGCCCTCCGGCCGGGGCGTTTGGCTCACACGGCCGGCCTACAGGCGCCTGTTTCTCCCCCTTTTCGCGGGTCCCGGGCGCGCTCCTCCCCCCTGAAGGCTGGCGCGCTTCGCTGGACCGACCGGCGGTCACTCACTCCTGTTTCCTGTTGCGCTCTCCATCGACGTATGATAGAATACGGATGAAGAGATAAGGCTCCCCAGAGAGGAGCCGACGTAGCGCTGCCTCGTATGCTTCATTGCCGGGCGGCTCGCTACCGGCGAAAGGATAGCACCTGTGAAAGAACGGAACCGCGGTTTCACGTTGATCGAGCTGCTCGTGGTGATAGCGATCATAGCTATTCTTGCAGCAATCCTCTTCCCCGTCTTCGCGCGAGCGCGGGAGAATGCCCGTAAGGCGAACTGCCAATC
>JAAZEM010000101.1 GCA_012512265.1 Armatimonadota bacterium
GCGCCGGCGCATCAGCGCCTGCCAGTACTGAAGCAGATCCAGGTCGTCCGCGTGGTGATCCAAGAACCCCTCCCTCATTGATGCTACTGATCCAGGTAGAAGCGCAGCAGGCTGATGTTGGCGAGGAGCTGCATGATGTCCTGCAGCATCACGGACTTCTCTGGCACGAAGATGATATCTCCGGGGCGCACGCCAGGATCGAGGTGGATCTTCCCCTTCCTGATGACAGCGTCCATGTCCACCCGGATCGGATCCTGCTTGACGCCGCCCTCGTTTCGGATCAGGCGGGTGGCATCCAGGATGGCGCGAGATGTTGCCCCGCCCGCACGGGCCAGCATGTCTATCATGCGGTTGTTCCCCTCGCGATACTCGTAGGCGCCGGGCCGGTTCACCGCGCCGACGACGTACACCACGTCTGCGATGGCGGGCACCGTGAACTCATCGCCATTCTGGAGCACCACATCCGCGCTCTCATCATTCTCCACGAGGAGACGGTGGAGGTCAACGGGGATGCGCTCGATGGTACCATCGGGGCGGTGGCGCTCGATGCGGGCCGCGCGCAACGCGGCGTTTGCAGTGCATCCCCCGGCGGCCTGCACGAGATCCCGAACCGTGTCGCCCTCCTTCAGCTCGTAAAGGCCTCGCCGCTGGATGGTGTCCTCAGACGCTTTAAAGATCCCCGTTCCAACCAGCTCGCCGGCGACGCGTACCGTCTGCTGGAAGAGCGAGATGGATGGAACATGGACCGAGTCGCCATCCTGGAGGAGGAGATCCTGCTCCCCGCCAATGTTTCCGAGCACCGCCGTGAGATCGACATCGATAGCCCGGCGGATGCCATCCGGACCCACGCGAATCAGCCGCGCGGATTGCAGAGCTGCCGTCGCCGTGGGCCCTCCTGCCAGCCGGACCAGGTCACTGATGCGCATCTGATGCGTCAGGTCAAAATGCATCACGGCCGCAAGTTCGGCGCGCACATCCGCCCCGGCACTCTCGCCGAGTCCTGCCTGCTTGCTCTCAGCCACCTGCTCGGCGACCAGGCGGCGAAGCTCGCCTGTGATGCTCACCTTGCCGTAGGAAGCGGTGCTGCTCGGGATCACGAGGGTGTCGCCATCCTGGAGGACCAGGTTGTGCTGCGGATCGCCGGCCGCCGCGCGCGCGACATCCAGCCAGACCAGATGCTTGGCGCTCCCAGGGGCCGGGATGCGCTCGATAAACGCCTTGTTGGGCGCTGCGCTTACCGTCAGCCCGCCAGCGAGCGAGACGAGGTCGCGAACGGTCATGTCGGCGGCCAGAGGACGGGTGAGCGGCATCCGGACTTCCCCGGCGACGGTCACCTTGCCCGCGAACGTCTCGACTGCCGGCACCACCACGCGGTCGCCTTCATGAAGCTCGATGTTGGCTTCGGCGGCCCCCTCTACCGCGCGTGCCAGGTTCACCCAGATCACCTCGAGCGCGCGGTTCTCTCGCACGCGGTAAATGTATGACCGGTCGGGGGCAGCGCTTCCGGTGAAACCACCGGCCAGGTTGAGCAGATCCCGCAGGCGCATGTTCTGCCTGCGCTCATAGGTGCCGGGCCGATGCACCTCTCCCGTGATCTCAACGCTTCCCAGATAGAGGCTGACCGGGGGCAGTGTGAGGATATCGCCATCCCGCAGCTCGATAGACGGCGTCTGGCGGGAGCTCGGGGCGAGGTTGGCGGCGAGGATTAGCTTCTGACGGTCGGGGAGGATCCGCTCCACGTAGGCTCGGTCGAGTGCCGCCTGGGCCGAGGGCCCTCCGGCGAACGCAAGGAGTTCGGCCATCGTCTCCCCAGGGAGAAACTCGTAAAGGCCGGGCCGGCGCACCTCACCGTCGAGTCCCACGATGCGCTCCACGGCGGGGACATGCACCGTATCGCCAGGTGCGAGGGTCATGCCTGGCTGCATCTGCCCCTGGAAAAGAAACGGATAAAGATCGACGCGCCGCTCCTTGCCATCCGCGCTGCGGACGTGGACGGCGCGGACCGAACCCGCCTCCGTGATGCCACCGCTCGCCTGAATCGCCTCCCACAGGGATGCCTGGCCCGGAAGGCTATAGCTGCCCGGCACGGCTACCTGCCCGGTCACCGTCACCTGGATGCCACGCAATCGGGTGACGATGATGCTGAGCGTGAAATTGCGAAGATAGCGGTTCAGCTTGGCCGTGAGGCTCTTCTCCAGCTCGGCGACACTCATTCCCGCGCATCGGACGACGCCGACCAGGGGGATCTCGAACACCCCTTGGGGTGACACGGTGACGGACCACGTCTCCGGCTTCGGGCCACGCACCGAGATGGAGAGCTCGTCATATGGACCCAGGAGATACTCCTTGCCGGCGATGGTGCGGTAACTCTCCCTGGTAGCCAGGCGATCCACGAGCCCGACCTCCACGCGCTTCAGAGGCGGCCTGGCCTGCTCGAGAGAGTCCTTCTCGGTTTCGGCCTGCTTCTTCGAGGTGGAGGAGTCCGCAGTGCGGTTGGTGCCGGCCTCCACTCGCGCTGCCTTGTCCGACGCTTCCGAGGCGATGACCGGCACGGAGCAGAGCAGGGCGGGCAAGCAGAGTGAGAGGAGTGTGACCGTGCGAAGGACTCTGGGTCCGCATGCGTGCCACTGGCCTGAAGTGACCGCCTCGAGACGTCTCCGGAAGTGCATGGTCCTGCAGCCTTTCAGTGCTCCTGGATTACCGATTCCGCCCCCAGAGGGTGTGGGATTTATCCCCGGCACTCACTCAACTGGTGCGAGCTTCGAGACCATAGGCCACGTGTATCCGGCCCGTGCCTCCGAGGCCTGGCGGCACACAGTGAGAGCGCCAACGTGGTTCGCATGCCCCTGGAAGCCGCAACACCTGATGGAAGAGAGCGCTCTGCTATGCCGGTTATATCTGGAAGCGCGCACAACCGCGGCAGTTCCGGGAAGTGTTGCGGGGATCTGCGACCTCCAGCAATACGCCCATCGGCTCGCACATGCACGCGAGGAGCTGCCGCTATCCGCTAACTGTCCACGACAACCGTTCGTAGCGTCGACTCTTTCGCACTGTTGCTCGCTCGCGGGTCCCTTTCAGGTCCTACGATGGTGAGTGCACTTTGGCCATCAACCGTCAAAGCGAGTGGGCTTGCGCTGGCACTCGATCTGTGACGAAGAATTCGCATCAGGAGGCCTACGCAAGCTAGTGTACCAGAAAGGCAGGAGAGTGTCAAGCCTGCGTTGACGGCGCCTGGATGGTGTGGTACAATAGGCGCCGTCACGAGGCCGCAAGACAGCAGGACTCGAGGATGGCTGGAGGAGAGTATGGCGGCAGAGATTATCGATGGGAAGGCAATCGCGGAGGAGATCCGCGCGGAAGTGGCCCGAGACGTGGCGGCGCTCAAAGAGAGCCGGGGGATCGTGCCTGGTCTGGCAGCGGTTATTGTCGGTGAGAACCCCGCGTCACGCACCTATGTCAACATGAAGCGCAAGGCGTGCGCCGAAGCGGGCATCCACTCCGAAGAGTATGCATTCCCCGAGGGTATCTCTCAGCAGGATCTCCTCAGCCTTGTGGGCCGCCTGAATGAGGATCCCCGCATCCACGGCATTCTGGTGCAGCTCCCGCTGCCTGAACCGCTGGACGCCCAGGAAGTGCTAGCCGCGATTGACCCGGAGAAGGATGTCGATGGCTTTCATCCCGTGAATATGGGCCGTCTCGTCCTCGGCCTGCCCGGGTTCGTTCCCAGCACGCCGTTGGGCATTATGGAGCTGCTTCGCCGGACGGGCGTTTCCGTTGCGGGGAAGCATGCGGTCGTGGTGGGCCGCAGCCATATCGTCGGCAAGCCGGCGGCGCTCCTTCTCCTCTCCCAACACGCCACTGTGACGATATGCCACTCGCGCACCGCCGACCTCCCCGAGGTGTGTCGCACCGCGGAGATCCTCGTGGTTGCCGTGGGCAAGCCCGAGATGGTGCGAGGCGATTGGATCAAGCCGGGAGCGACCGTGATCGATGTAGGCATCAACCGGGTTGATGGAAAGCTCCTGGGTGACGTTCATTTCGAGTCGGCTTCGCAGGTAGCAGGGGCGATCACCCCTGTTCCGGGCGGTGTCGGGCCGATGACGATTGCCATGCTCCTGCGGAACACGCTGGACGCGGCACGACGGGCGGTTGCCTGACGCCGGGGAGAAGGCCTCTCATTGGAGCGATATCGGGGTGAACTTCATCTCTCGCCCTCTCGCGATAGGCCGCAGGCTTCCTCGAGCGCGCCCTGGCTGAGCGCACTTGCATGGCTTGTGGCGCTCTGCGGGCTCTTCCTGCTCCCCTCTCAGCGCGCGGCCGGTAGCCCCCGACTGGCTAAGTTCGAGCCGGCGCGCGGATGCTACCTCGGCGCACACCTGCGCCCGGTAGGGCCTGGTGCCGATATCCGGCGCTTCGAGGCGATGACCGGGCGCAAGCATGCCTCCTACTTTCACTATGTCGGCTATGGCCGGCCTTTTCCCACGGCGTGGGTGGAGCACGTGAAGTCGCTCGGTGCCGTGCCGCATATCGCTTTCGAGCCCAACCGTGGGCTGCAGGAGGTGCAGGATGGCCCCTACCTGCGCCGGTGGGCACGCGCGGCACGCGCGGCCGGCTGCCCCATCTTCCTCCGCTGGGCCTCGGAGATGAACGGCCACTGGACCGCCTATCATGCGCCCGCGTCGCTCTATATCGAGAAGTTTCGCCTCGTCCACCGGGTGATGGCCCAGGAAGCTCCCAACGTCGCGATGGTGTGGACGGTCTTCTACTACCACCGGCGGGGCGGACCGATGCGGTTTCGCGCCTGGTACCCTGGCGATGCCTATGTGGACTGGGTGGGCGTCAATATCTACAGCGTCTGCCACTACTCCGGGAGCCTGCGCCTGAAGGGCCATGAGACGGACTGCATTCGCGCGCTTTCAGAGTTCTACCGGGAATACGCCGCGCGCAAGCCGGTTCAGATCTCGGAGTTTGGCGCCACGCACTTCTGCCAGGTCGAGGGGAAGCCTCGCCCGGAGTTCGCCATCCAGACGATGACCCTCTTCTACCGCAGCCTTCAGAAGCGATTCCCCCGGGTGAAGATGGTGAACCTGTTCAACGTCAACACGATCAAGGCAGGCCTGGCTCGGAATGACTACAGCGTGACCAGCGATCCCAAAGTTCTCAACACCTATCGCCGGCTGATCCAGGATCCCTACTTCCTCAGCGAGGTGCCCTGGCCGGACGATCTCTCCCCCGAGGATTCCTGAGCAACCGACAGCACCCCTCAGCAGTGCGCCGAGGACCCGCCAGCGTGCTGGTTGGGGATAGACCAGGGGCTGAAATGCCGGACCTCTCCGGCATCTTCTCCCATAGCCCCGCAGGCGGTCCTCCGAGAGCGTCTCGCTCGGGCCATGCCCCGATCCCGGATGGATCGCACAACCTCAGGTGCCCGCGCCTCTCCATCCGTGTCCGTGCCTTCATCCCTGGTATCGAAGGCAGGGCGCGGGTGGGAGAACGCAGGCAACCATCCGGGTCTTACTTATCTCGGAATCCCAAGCCCGAGGGGCGCACAGCCGATCGAGGGGGAGCTTAGGGAGCGGGTCTTCCGTGATGGCTCTGGGATAGTTTGGGGCGGTGGGGAAAGAGGGCGGATGGAGAGCGAGGGCGGCGGCCGAAGGGCCGCCGCCCTCGCGTGCTCTCAGGGTAGGACGACAGTGATGCTGGCGGTCGTTGTGTTGTTGCCGAAGTCAGTGGCTTCGGCGGTGATCGTGTGCGCTCCTCGGCTCCACATCGCGGTGTTCCAGTAGAAGACGTAGGGCGCGCCAAACCGAGAACCAAGGTTGATCTTGCCATCCACCTTCACGGTCACCCGGTCGATCATCTGATCATCCATGGCGCTCACCTCGATGCGCGCCGTGCCCCGGAGGGCTGCGCCATCGCCTGGCGAAACGAAGCTCACCTGAGGCGGCACGATATCGGGGAAGCGCCCACCAACCGGTGCGCCTCCGCCGGAGACGGCCAGAGCGTAGGTCTGGCGCGGGTTCTCCACCGGGAAGACGACGTTGGCACCCTCGATGTAGAACTCGTAGACGCCCACAGCCGGCTGGTCGATCTGCACCATCTCGACGTTGTTGACCTGATCCGGAACGGTGGCGCCCGGTGACCGGTTGCCGTAGATCACCGTGCCATCAGGAGTGACAACGCGCAGATTCAGGTCGTTCACCAGGGCGCGGTAGGCGACCGGAGTCGCGGGGGGATCCGTCCACACGATGTTGACGATGAGCGGCTCCGAGGAATCCGTGACGCGGTAGCGCAGCCGGTGGTGCTGGTCGGTCATCAGGCCCTGCGGGCGGTCAATCCAGAAGAGCGTGCGCGGCTTCTCCGGATAGAGCGACCGGGCGAGGTCGATGCGGCCCCATCCCTCGACGCCGTTGGGGCGGTTGAAGACCTCGCGCGTGGCCCCCGTGCCGTACTGGCCTGGGCTGAGGTCATACGCGCCGTTGATGAGCACTGCCTTCACCAGCGCCGCGGAGGGATTCCAACTCGGTCTCCCCTTGAGGAAGTACTCGCGGACGAGGGCGCAGGCGCCCGCCGCGAGCGGTGTCGCCATGCTTGTGCCTCCCATGTAGCAGTACTTGCTGCGCGAGCTCCCATCGCGGTAGGGGCCGGCGAACTCGCCCCAGCCACTGTTGCCGAGCTGAGCAGCCGGACGTGACCAGACGGAGATGATGTTGGTTCCCGGCGCTACCAGGTCGGGTTTGATCCGGCCGTCGGCCGCGGGACCGCGGCTGCTGAAGGCTGCCATTCCATTGGGGTTGTCGGAAATGTAGTCGGTATCGAACGGCGCCCATGGGAAGAAGGCACCCCAGGTGCTCTTCGATGCGCCTCCCCAGTTCTCGCTCGGCGGGCGGTAGCCCTCGCTTGCGCCAATGGATAGGATATTCTTGGCGCTCGCTTCCGGCGTGATGGACGGAGGAACTTGGTCGATCACGCCGTCGGAGTTGGCATCGTCGCCCTCGTTGCCAGCCGCGAAGAGCAAGACCATATCCGGGTTCTCGTAAACGAAGCGATCCAGCTCGGCGCATTCTCGCCCGTACC
>JAAZEM010000102.1 GCA_012512265.1 Armatimonadota bacterium
TCGCTCTCGTGGTTCCTGGCGCGCTACGGCGATGGCCTGCACCTCCTCACCACCGATCCCGTCGAGACGCCGCTCATCATGGAGCGATTCGACGAGGACGTGAGCGACCTCGTCATCCCCGAGGGGGGCAACATCAGCGTCGCCGCGTTTGCTGGTTCCGGGCGGATCCTCCTCTGCCTGGGCAGCACCAGCGCAGCAAAACAACCGCATCTGATCGCCCTGCGCGCGCTCCTGGAGAATGTGCGGCGCTACGAGGTCACGCTCTACAGTAGCGAGGTGGACCGGTGGACGCGCCTGGGCTCCTATCTGGGTGGCGCCCTGGAACGCCTCTCCATCGATGTGGAGGGCGGCGGCTTTGCCATCCTCCTCCTCGAAGCCCGGTAGAGCTGGGCGGATCGCTTCACGCCGCCTCAGCGCGCAATGTCCCCCCTTCCCTCTCGCCAGTCGAGCGTGATGGTGCGCCCCTTCGTGGCGAAGATCCAGCGGTCGCCCTCCGTCTTCATCGTCACGCGCACCGGTATGGAACCGGCGTCCGACCAAGAAAGCGCCACCGCGTTTCGCCACTCCTGCCTCTCGGCGCGCACGCGGATGGTGGGCAACAACCCGCCCTGGCGATGGCCCTGGCTCCGGGCTGGCAGCTCCTCCGCCGTCACTTCAGCGCCCTCGGGTGTCAGCACCTCGATGCGCAGCGCGCTCTTCTCGCCGCGGGCGAGGAAAGCGCCATCCTCCCCGCGCGCCGCCGGCCGCTCCGGGTGAAACCGGAGCTCCAACGTGCGCGGCTGGTCGGTCACGATCTCATCGGCGACGATCAGCACGTCCGGCTTCAAGAAGAAGAGGTGGCGCACGTAGCGGCGGAGGCCGCTCTCCTTGGGATAGGCCTCGGTCGCATCGCCCACGAGATGGTCCACCGCCGCAGTAGAACGAGCCAGGAGAATGCGCGGGCGCGATTTGACCGCCAGGGCCTCGCTTCCCGCGAACCACATCTTCCCCTCGCCCAGCTGGCCTTTGCCATCTACCAGGAGGGTGTTGTGGTGCTCGGTCGCCTTTGGGAGGTAGCCATCGTCGCGGATCAGCCACTCGCCGGCGCCGAAGAGCACGAAGTGGTTGGCATCGGGATGGACATGGCCACCCCCTGGATCATAGTCAAACGCCTCAACCGCGTGGTGCCCGATGAACGGCCCGCACTTGAAGACGAGGAGCGCCTCGTTGCCGCTCCAATCGGTGCGCGCGGAGACGATGCCCATATCCTCGAAGTGACGCAGCGTCGGCAGATTCGTGGGCGGGAGCGGTGGCACCTCGGGATCGAGCCAGATCAGGTTGAGCCAGCGCGCGCCGGGCGCATCGATATTGGCCGCGTCCACCTCGGCGGCGAGCCACTGCGCGTGCCCGTCGCGGTACTCGCGCGCCAACCCGCGCAGAATGTAGTCGGGGCCATACCAGTTGCCGCGGGGGCAATCGGCGATGTCGACGATGCAGTTCCTGCGGGTCCAGACCTGGCGCGGCAGCGAGAGATAGAGCGCGTACGCGGCGGTATTCTTCCACCAGGGATGGTCATAGAAGTCGGCAGCCAGCAGCTCTCGGGAGAGGTGCATCAGCTTCAGCAGGTACTCCGCGCCGTACTGCCAGTAGGCCGCGCCCTCGTGGCTGGCGCCGTCCGGGCCGAGCGCCTCGATGGTGAGGCGCAGCTTCTCCAGGGCAAGCCCCGCCCAGAGGGGGGCGTCGTCCAGCTCGTCGTAGAGGGCAAGCCCTGCGGCCTGCATCCCGCAGATATTCACCCAGAGGTGGTTCTGCAGATAGGCGCGCCGCCACCCGACCCTGCCTGTCGCGGCGGCCTCGAACATCTTGCCGGCCCGGCGAGCCAGTGTCTCCCGGATGGTGCGGCGCGCATCCTCGCCCAAATCCTGGTAACACCAGTCATAGACGAGGGCCAGTCCCAGGAGCTGGTGGCCGGTGGCCAGGTCCATGCCATCCAGGCGGCCCAGGCCCCAGGTTGGATAGGAGCACGACGCCAGCGCCCATGCGCGCGCCGCGTCGAGGTACTTTACGTCCCGGGTGAGGAGGTAGGCAATCGCCAGGGTGGGCATCGTGTTGCCCACTTCGCGCTGCCACAGCTGCTCATCGCCGCTGTAACTATCGTGCTCCCGATAGGGTGGCGGTCCTGATCGAACCGCCCGGTCGGCGAGCGCCCGGACCTCCTGCCAGACATCCGCGTGGGTATGGCCAATCGCCTGGCGCAACTGCTCCACGCGCGCGGTATCGAGAAAGAGGCGCGGGTGGACGCCGCGGCGCGCGTGCAGCGGCGCTGGCAGCGGCTTGAGCCGATACCGCTCAAACACCTGTAGCGTGGAGATCGGCTCGATGCGCACCTCATCTAGATAGGCATCGATCTCCATCGCGCCCTCCGTGCCCTTCTCTAGAGCCACCCAGCACTTTGCCGTGTCCTTCGGCGCCTCGAACTCTCCTTCCACGCGCTGCCATTGTCCCATCCGTGCCGTCTGGTAGCTCTCCGTCGTTGCGCGCCCCAGCGAGCGCCCGTCCTCCGCGACGAACTCACACTTCAGGAAAGGCGCAGGCGCGTGGGGCACCAGCCGATCCACCCGCACCCAGGCCGAGAGCTTATAATACCGGCCAGCCGACATCGGATGCGTCTCCGATAGGGCATAGTTCCAGCCATCCCCGATCCGACCGTGGATGCGGAGGCTCCCCTTCCCCTCGGGGGCCGCCGATACGCCCGGCGCGTGCTCGAGGGTAATGCCCGCGGCACGCGGGCGCCAGGAGGTCTGTGGGTCTTCAAAGCTCCAAACGAGCGGCTGCTCTGGCGCTCCGGCGGCAGCCACCAATGCCAGCAAAAGCCATGGACTCATGGGATCCCTCCCATCACGGGCCGCCGGGCATTCTCATGCCCGAGGCA
>JAAZEM010000103.1 GCA_012512265.1 Armatimonadota bacterium
CCAAGGGTTCGCCCCCACCGAACGTTCGCTTGGATGTCGCATTGTCCGCGACGGCCACGCGACAGCTCCCCTTCCCTGGGGCCAGCGCGGGGCCGGAGGCCAGGGAAGGGGCCGGGGGCTAGGCACCTAGCCCGCGCGCGGAGCTTGAGATCCGCGCGACACGAGCAGCGCGTGCCGGCTTAGAACTTGACGCGCGGGGCCTCGCGCTCCTGGGCCACGATCTCGAAGAGCGGGGCTTCCTCGCTGCCGAGGCTCTGCGCCAGGAGAAGCGCCGGGAAGGACGCCCGGTACACGTTGTAGTGCGTCGCCGCCTCGTTATACAGCTCGCGCCGGTCGGCGATCTGCTCTTCCAGGCGGCTCAGCTCGGCCTGCAGCTGGCCGAAGTTCTCGCTCGCCCGAAGCATCGGGTACTGCTCGAGCCAGGCGACCACCCGCGGCATGAGCCGATCCAACTGCTGCTCGGCGTTGATCCGCTGCTTCCGGTTCGGCGCGCCCAACGCCTGGGCGCGGAGCTCGGCGATGCGCCCGAACACCTCCTGCTCGTGCCGCGCGTAGCCCTTCACCGTCTCCACGAGGTTCGGCACCAGGTCCCAACGCTGCTTCAGAACCACATCGACGTTGGCCCACGCGCGCTTCACCTGTCCATTCAGATTCACGAGCGAGTTGTAAGTGGAAATCAGCCAGATCACCACGATACAACCGAGCACAAACCCCACGACCGCGATCGTCGAAAGCGTATCCATCCGATACCACCCTTCCCCTCAGAAGCCCGTCGCCACGGGCACAGCGATAAGCAGGATGACCCCCAGAAAGATGATTGCCGTCAGCAGCGCCAATCCCAACCCAGCGCCAGTGTGGTGCCCGTACACCCGAGACTCATTCCCTTCGCAGATGACCAGGCAGCCGTGGTGCTCATCGTAGCGGATCTGGCGATCCACCTGGTCCACGCTCTCCCGGCCCGTCTCCACATAGCGTCCCCACACGGTGAGCGCCGTCTCTGGGGCGATATACTCCACCGTCGTACGGATATCGCCAACCCGGGCGATCCATGGCAGGTGCCCCGCCGGGCGGTTGTTGTAGAGGAACGCTCGGTGCGCCGGAAAGAATTGCGCCCCGTCCACCACAACGGTCGCCGTCGCAGTGTTGTCGTTCAGCCCGAAGTTGACCGCGCGCGTGGCGCTGTGGATGGGCACCCACCGGTAGACGACGCGCGTTCGCGTCTTCTTCGCCTGCGCGTCGTAGTAGGTTTCGGTATGGCGTTGGTACTCCTCAGTCACTTCCGAGTAGTAGAGGCACGGGATCCCGCCGATGCCACTGCGGAGGATGCCGTAGGCAGGGTACGTAAAGCCTCGCGCCTTGCAGAAGCCGTGCGATGTGCTCCGTAGGCGCGTCGTTGGGGTCCCGCGCAACAGCTGGCCCCGCTGCCACGCCCGTGCCGCTGAACGCCCGGAGAGAACGCCCAGCGCGGTGAGCACGCCTGCTGCCCAGCTCCCGCCCGTCGGTTCGAAACTCTCGCTCAGGAGTAGGAGCACCAGAGGCATCAACAGCGTGAGTCCCACGGCGCCCAGGCCGCTCATCGCCAGCTGCGCGAGAAGCCGGTCGGCGCGCGCCTCACTCTTCCAGAGGAGCACGAGATAAACCAGGAGGTAGAAAGAGAGGAAGCCTATAACGGTCGCCGCCAGAAGGCGCCCGCCCACGCTCTCCGAAACCGGCAATCGGAACCCGGAGCCGCTCCGAGACGCGCGAGAGGCCGGCGCCGGCATCCGGCCCGGCGAGGGCGCCGGATCTGACGCGCGATGCACAATTTCCTTGGGCTTTGCCCACACACCGGCCCCGGCGTCACGCGCCTGGCGTTGATACTGCCGGAACTCCTCGCGTTTTGCGAAGGGGTAGCCCGCGGCGGCGAAGGCGTAGCCTTGCTTGATCAGTCGGGCGTTGACCAGCGCGCCATCCTCCAGATAGATATACGCCAGACTCACGCCTTGAGCATCCTCGCGCGGCTCACCGGTCACCACGCGCACGTTCTTGCCGCCCACCATGCTTTCCAGGATGCGTCTGCTTTTCAAGGCGGCCACTGGGTCATGGGGAAAGTCGGTGCCCAGGAGGCGGAGATGCTCCCCGGTATCGAGCGCGAGCGTGCCATCATCCGCCACGCGGAGAACCCGCGCCGCCGTCACCGCTGGTGCCGCCTCTGAGGCAGCAGGGAATAGCAGGAGGAACGTGATACATGCCAGCGCTCTCACTACCCGGTGTGCCATCTCCCGGCTGTCTCCCAACCCGTCGCGAAGCGCGCCGCGCTCCCGCCGGCCGGTGCTCCCCGACAGGAGCGCGGTGCGTTTCCCGCTCTGCACCCTTCTTTACGCCACCCCGTAACACTCCCCGCGGGCAGCATTTGTCGGCCCTCAAGCGCGCGCCGCCGTCTGGCTGCTTCTACACGCGCTCGCCGTCCTCCTGCCACCGGCCCGGCGGGCGAGCACTCTTTCCGAGACGCGCCGCAGGAGTGGCCGCCTTCCCGTCGAACGAGAGGGTGATCCCGGCTCCAGAAGCGCCGGGAGCGAGATGGAACCGCGCAACGGATCGTCCCACCGCTTTGAAAGATAGAGGCAGCGATGAAGGTCGTAATCAGCGCGCTCCACTACCCCTGGAGTGATATGGAGGCATGCCTCCGGCACGTGACCGCGGGCCTGGGCCTGGACGGTGTGGAGCTCTCGTGGCATTCCTCCTTTGCCCGCCCCCACTGCACGCGCGAAGATATCGAGCAGCTCGTCCGGCTGGCGCCCGGCAGCGGCATCGAGCTGTGCGCGCACATCTGGGAAAACCTGGCGCGCATGGAGCCTGGCTCCGCCGAGGACGCGCTCCGGGGTTGGCTCGAGCTTTGCGGGCGAACTGGCGTCACCGGCCTGGTCATCCACGGCGGCAGTTATGACGACCAGCGGGAAGGGATCGCGCGGACGCGCCGCCTCCTGGAGCGAGTCCTGCCCCAGTTCGAGCGGCAAGGCGTCACGCTCCTCCTGGAGAACCACTACGCCTACGACTACCGCAACTGTCACGAGCTGTTCAGCGAGCCGTGGGAGTTTCAAGAGGTCCTCTCGCTGGAGAGCCCGGCGCTGCGGATCTGCTTCGATACCGGGCACGCCCACATGACGCGCAACATCGACGAGCTCCTGACCAGCCTGAGCGACCACCTGCAGCACATCCACCTGGCCGACAACGATGGCCGCGACGACCTGCACTGCGCGTATGCCGCCGGCACGGTGCCGTTCGACCGGATCTACGACACGCTCGCCACGCTCGGCTTCGATGGAACCTTCTGCATCGAGTCTCCGGTGCGCGACGACCTGCGCTCCTTCCGGAAGTGCCTTTCGATGATCCGCGAGCGCTGGCCCGGCGCCGCAGGAAGAGGGAGATGATGGACGTCAGCCACCTGATACGCACCCCCGAGGAGATCGACCGGCTTTTCCCGTGGCTGCGTGAGGAGCGGGTGCGCGGGATCCCGCATTTCATCTCGCCTGCGTGGAACACGGATCGCTCGCATTTCGACCCAGAGTACTACGCCGAATGCTGGGAGCGGCTCGGGTTTCGCTCCGTCACCCTGCTCACGGGGCATCACGACGGCTGTCTCCTCTACCCCTCCCGTCTCTCGCACCAGCAGCCGGGCCGCGATTACTTCGGCGAGCAGGTGGCTGCGTGCCGCAAGCGCGGGATCCGCGTCCTCGCCTACTACTCGCTCTCACTCGACAGCCTGGTGGGAAGCGAGCACCCGGAGTGGCGGATCCGCGATCTCGCCGGGCGCGCCCATCCCGTGGATTACCGCGGCTTCTCGCACTACCACTGGCTCTGCCTCAACAGCCCCTACCGCGATTTCGCCATCCAGCAGCTCCAGGAGGTGGTGCAGAACTACCCGGTGGAGGGCGTCTGGATTGACATCCTCTACCTGCCGTGGCACAAGACCGACCTTCAGGAGGAAGTCTGCTTCTGCGAGCACTGCCACCGGCAGTACTCGGAGTGGTTCCACGGCGAGCACCTGGTTGACGCCGCTGGCACGCCCCGGCATGATGAGTTTCGCGCGCTCACCTACCGCAACTTCCTCGCACGGCTGAAGGAGATGCTCCTGGCGCAGGATCGCCCCCTGCTCCTAACGTTCAACGGGGCCGGCCGGCGGCGGATGCCCGGCTACAAGATCTGCGACGACCTAGCCGACCTCCTCTCCGGCGAGGCGCACAACCCGCTCTCGCTCAGCATCACATCCCGGAGCCATCGCAACGACGGACGGCCGTTCGAGCTCCTAAGCTGCGCTGAAGTCTGCTGGTCGCACAACCAGATGAAGCCCGAGACGCTCATCCGGCTGGAAAGCCTTTCCACGCTGATCGCCGGCGGCACCTACACCATCGGGATCACGCACGCCCCCGACGGCCGTCTCTCACCCGCGAACATCAACCGTCTGGAGCGCTGGAGCCGGTGGATCCACGAGCGCGCATCCCTCTTCCAGGAGAGCGAGCCGGTCTGCGAGGTGGGTATCCTGGCACCCGAGCTCGGGCCAACCGGGATCGAGACGTGGGCTTCGTGGCTGCGTCAGGGTCACTTCCAGTTCAACGTCTTCATGGATCTAAACGCCGCCCTTGGCTACCCGCCGGCGCCCGAAGGTCTGGGGCGCTACCGGCTCATCGTGGTGCCGCACGCACGCACTCTCTCCGAGGAAGAGGCACGCCGGCTCCGCGAGTACGTTGAAGGCGGCGGCCACCTCCTCCTGGAGTATCCGGCTGCGGCGCTGCGCGACCACCTCCCCTGGATCGATGAGCTGGCTGGCGTCCGGCAGCTTCGCGAGCCGCGCGCCTACGCTTTCTACCTGCTCCCAGAAGAGCCGGAGCTTTCCGCCGGATTGCCCGAGGGCGACCCGGTGCTCTACTACGTCAACTCCTACGCGTGCCTCGAGCTGACCACTGGCGAGGCGATGGGCCACGTGGTGCCCCAGTTCGCCGATAAGGTGCGCACCTCCGACATCCAGACCGTGGCCAACTACTGGGCGAGGCCCGACCAAGCCCCGCGCCACCCGGGGCTTATTCTCAACCGGGTTGGGAAAGGCCGCGTGCTCCTCTCGGTGCTCCCCCTCACCGCGCCGAACCGCGACTCTGACCGCTGCCCGTGGCCGCGGATACTCGCGCTCAACTGCGTGCGCTCGCTCCTGGGCCAGCCGCTCGTCTCGCTGAGAGTGTGCGGCCAGGTGGAGGTTTTCCTGTCGCGACAGCCAGATCGATGGCTGCTGCACTTCCTGAATCACGCCTACGGCGCCGGGGAGGCGATCCCCGGTGAGGGCGAGGAGGAGTTCCTTCGCGAGATACCAGTGCGCCTCGCGCCCTGGCTGCGAGAGGCGGTCACCGCAGCGTCGCTGGAGCCGGAAGGCACGCCGGTCGCGCTCACGGCTGAGGGTTTCGTGCTGCCACGCCTGGGTGTCTATCAGGCGGTCGCTCTGAAGGAGGAACGCTAGCGGCAGACCCCCTCGCCAAACCAGTTCATTCCCAGGGGAGGCCTACTCTCCCCGAATCGCACTAGAGCTAGAACAGGTGATTTATAGATGGTCCGAGTAGCAATCATCGGGTGTGGCGCATTCGCCGAGTCACAGCACATTCCCAACTGCGTGGCGCATCCGGATGTGGAGGTCGTCGCCCTGTGCGACCTCCGCCGGGAGCGCCTGGAGGAGGTGGCCCGCCGGTTCGGGCTCGAGCGGGCCTCGCTCGTGACCGACAGCGCCGAGGTTTTCCGCCGTTCCGACGTGGACGCGGTCCTGGCGGCGACCGACCATTCGGCGCACCTGCCGCTCATCGCGGAGGCGGCGCGCAGCGGCAAGCACCTCCTGATCGAGAAGCCGATGACGATGACACAGGAGGAGTCGCTGCAGGCGCTCCGCCTGGTGAAGCAGAGCGGGATCAAGTTGTGCGTCGATTACAACCGGCCCTTCTCGCCCTCGATGCGGGCGATCAAAGAGGCGCTGGAGGAGCACCGGACCGACCCGGTGACGAGCCCCTGGAGAAGCAGGCGCGTTTCCGGATTCCCCACGCTTCCAGAGGAGCGGGCCACCAACCTGGTGATCACGATCAACGACGAGATCGATTCCTACCGCCCCCAGCACCTCGATCCCACGCGCGGCGGCGGGCAGATCCTGGGCGAGAGCTGCCACTGGTTCGATCTCGCGTGCTGGCTCATCGACCGCCGGCCCGTGCGCGTGCTCGCCTCCGGCTCCACCCGGCTCAGCCATTCCGTGACGCTCGACTTCGAGGATGGCTCGATGGCCACCCTCTTCTTCTCCGTCTGCGGCACTTTCGACTATCCGAAGGAGCGCTACGAGCTCACCAGCGGCGGCGCGCTCTTCCTGAACGAGTTCTTCGTCGAGACGGCGGTCTATGGCCGGGGCGAGGCGGTCCGGAAGACCTACCCGATGCAGTTCGACGACCTGCGTGCCGAGGTGCCCGAGGAGGGGTTCACGGCGTATCTGGCGAAACGTGCCCTGGCCGAGCGCCGCTTCCTGGAGACAGGCAAGATGCCGGTCCTCGCCCCCGACAAGGGGCACCGGGCGCTACTCGACGCGTTCATTCGCGCGGTGCGCGACGACCTGCCTTCCCCGGTCGACGAGCGGCGTGGCGCCCGGGCCACTTATCTAGCGGGCCTGGCGATCCAGTCGATCCGCACAGGGATGCCCGTGCCCGTCTGCCGCGAGGCGTTGGACGCCTTTGTTCAACCATGAGGAGACGACCATGCGGAACCGCTCGCTCGGATGGGTGACATTCTTCACGCTGGCCGCCCTGCTCTCGTGGATGCCTGGCGCGAGGGCCAGCACCGAGGAGTTGGAGGAAGAGCACTCGCTCTCCACTGAGTTTGAGACGCCGCACACGAAGTGGGCCCAGCCCTACGCCGGCGGAAAGCTGCGCGCGCTCTTCTTCATCGACATGGGCTACGGTGGCACCTGGCCGCGCGAGATTGTCGAGCTAAAGCAGCGGTTCGACCTCGACGCCGAGGCCGTCTTCTGGGCGAAGATCGTCGACACCACGCGCTACCACTGGCATGGCGGCGACGCGGGCGTGGCGCGGATGAAGCGCCTCCTGGAAAAACCGTGGGACTGCTACGTCTTCATCAATCTGGCGCCGGACCGTCTGCCGCCCGAGCAGCAGTATCGCGCGCTGGAGGCGGTGACTAAAGGCGCCGGCATCGTCCTGATGGGCAAGGATGACCCGCGCGTGCTGAAGCCGGCGCGGAAGCTGCCATTGCCAGCGTTCCTCCGCGAGGGCGTGCCGCTCCTGGAGCTTCCCTTCGTGCAGGCGTCCTACCTGCCGAAGCCTGGGGAGGGTGCATCGTCGGTTGCCGCGGTCGCCGAGCGCATGGTCGCCTGCTATCAGGTGCGCGAAGGGCGTGGGGTGCGCCTGCCACCGCGGCCCGAGATCGACTACCATCCGGGATGGGAGACGGAGTACGACTACTGGCAGTCGCTCGTCGGGCGCGCCATCCTCTGGGCCGCCGGGCGCGAGCCGAAAGCGGCGCTCTCCGTGGAGATGAGCGAGCGTGCCCTGGGGCGCGCTTCCCTGCCGCGCAAGCAGGCCGCGACGATCTCATGGAATGGCCTGGATACGAAGGCGCGCCCGGTGATCTCGCTCCGCCTGCGCGGCGCCGATGGCTCTTCTCGCGCGCTGCCAGAAGTCTCGCGGCCCCAGGAGCGCGGTCAGGCCACGGTGGAGATCCCCCTACTTCCCGCCGGGGAATACTACCTGGATGCCATCGCGCGCGGGTCCAAAGGCGTCGCCACCTGGGCGAGCGCCGGCTTCCGCGTGGAGTGTCCCCGGTCGATCAAAGAGATCGCGCTGGAGCAGCCGTTCTCGGAGGTGGGAGGGAAACTCGCCGGGCGCGTCACCGTCGAGGGCATCCCGACACTCGCCGGCGAGCGCATCCGGATCGACCTGTGCGACCGCCGAAACCGCGTCCTGATGCGCCACGAAGCCCCCCTCACGGGTAGCTCTGTGGCGTTCTCCTTCCCCGTGCCTGAGTGGTTCCCGATGCTCGTCCGGGTGGAGGCGACGCTCCTCTCCGGCAACGAGCCGGCCACCCGCGCCTACACCTATTTCAACGTCACCAAGCGCAACCGCGGCCAGTTCAACTTCCTGATCTGGGATACGCCAAACGGCACGCTGGCGCCCTACGCCCAGGAGAGCCTGGTCCGCTGTGGGATGACCCTCCAGCTGCGGAGCGGGACGCCGCCGCGCTACGTGCAGGCCTACGACGTCGCCTGGGTGCCCTACACCACGCGCATCATGTCGCCCAAGACCGAGCAGGGAATCATGAAACCCTGCTGTTGGAACGACGAGGAGGCGATCACTCAGTACGTTCAGAAGATTGTCGAGCCCTACCGCGAGAGCCGGCAGTCCGGTGTCTTCGTCTACTCACTGGGTGACGAGGGCGTCACGCGCGGCGCCTGCCTCCACCCGGCCTGCCTGAACGCGTTTCGGAACTACCTGCGCGAGGAGTATGGCACCATCGACGCCCTGAACGCATCCTGGGGCACCCGGTACGCGTCGTTCGACCAGGTGAACCTCGACCCGCCGGACGATAGCGACGCCTCGGTCGCGAAGAATCAGGGCAACTACCCGCGCTGGTACGACCGGCAGGCGTTCCACTCCTACAACTTCGCCCGGATCTGCAGCCGCTTCGTCGAGGCGTTCAAGCAGCTGGACCCGGAGGCGCTCGTCGGCTTCGAGGGAGCGGGCAACTTCAACGCGGGCGATGACTACGACGCGATCGTGCGCGCCAACGGCTTCTGGGCGCCCTACCCCGACATGGGCGACGAGGTGATCCGCTCGCTCGCACCCAAGGGCTTCCCGCGCTCCAACTGGATGGGCTACACCCGCGACGCCGACTCGCTCCTCAGCAAGTACTGGCGCATGGTAACGCGCGGATGCGACAGCGTCTGGTACTGGCGCTGGGATGGCGTCGGGCGGTTCCACGGCTGGCTCGCGCCGCATCTCGGCCCCTACGAAGCGACGAAGGAGATCCTCCGTGACACCCAGGTGGTCCGCGATGGCCTCGGCACACTGCTGATCCACTCCGAGATGCAGCACGACGGCATCGCCTTCGTCTACTCGATGCCCTCGGCCTACGCCACGCGCGTGGAGAAAGGCCCCGCCTACGGGAACTACCTGTCGGCGCACACCGCCTGGTCGCGCACGGTGCGTGACCTCGGCCTTCAGTACCGCTACGTCACCGATCGTATGCTCCGCCGGGGCGAGTTCAACCCGTCGGAGTTCAAGGTGGTCGTCCTGGCGCGCACGGAGGCGATCGGTCCGGAGGAGGCCGCCGTGCTCCGTCGCTTCGTCGAGAATGGGGGCACGCTGATCGCCGACGTGCGCCCGGGGCTCTATAATGGCCACTGCAAGCCGTTCGAGCGCGGGGTGCTGGATGACCTTTTCGGGATCTCGCGCGCGCCGCAGCAGGCTGATCCCGCGCGCGGCGAAGCGACCTTCACCGGCGGTGAGGCTCCCCTGCGCCTGGAGAACGCGCTGTGCGATCCCACGGTGCGGCTTGCTGGAGGCCAGGCGGCCGGCCGGTGCGGCGAGACGCCGCTCTTGATCACCCGCGCCCACGGCAAGGGCCGGGCAGTTCTCCTCAACGCCCCGATCCACGCCTTCCCCGGGATCTGGGTCGGCGACACGCCCGAGGCGGTAGCCAGCCTCTTCGCCCGGCTCTTCACCGATGCCGGCGTCACGCCGCGCGTGCGCGTGACGAACCCCGCCGGAGCGCGCGAACGCAACCTGGAAACGGTGTGCTGGCACAACGGCGATACAACGCTCGTCGCCCTCTTCCGTGAAGCTGGCCAGCCCAGCCAGGTGCAGCTCGTTCTGCCCGAGCCGGCGTATGTCTACGACCTCCGGAGCGGCAAGGCGTGGGGCAAGACGGCCAAAGTCACGTGCGAACTGCGACCGTGCCGGGCTACCTTCCTGGCACTCTCGCCCACTCCGATCCAGCCGGCGCGGCTGTCGCTTTCCGCGAAGGCGCTGAAGCCGGGCCAGACCGGCCAGGTGACGCTCCGGGGTGGCTCGTCCGGCGGGCTCCAGGCGTTCCTGCTGACGGCACGCCAGCCCGATGGCACCGAGGCCGACTGGCTGCGCCGCGTCGTGATGGTGCCGCCGTCCGGAACGAGCGTGCCGCTGCCGGTCGCGGTGAACGATCCGGCCGGCCAGTGGGAGCTGAGCGCGAAGGAGCTGTTCACGGGCCGAGTGGTGAAGGCGGGGTACACAGTGGCGCGCTAAAGCCCCATCCTATGGGAGGGAGGGTCGTGCCATGCCACGATGCACCATCCGACGTCAGGGCTGGCCTAGCGGTGGCCAGCCGGATGCTACGTTCGATAAGCACGTGAGGACGGCCCTCCTGGCCGCCTGCCTGTGCCTCACCGTCCTATTCAGAAGCGGGGCGAGCGCTGCGCCCGTGACGATCCTGGAGACCGATTTCGGTGACGCCACCGTCGAGGTCCGAAACGTCGACCCCGGCGGGCAGAAGTCGATCACGGGCGTGGTGCCGCCCGGCTGGCGTGACGACACCGGCTGGAAGAAGGAAGTCCACGTCGAATACCGCGTGCTGACCGAGGGCGGGCGGCGGTTCCTCCGGATCACTCACCTAAAGGGCGGAGGCGCCCAGTTCGCGCATCCCCTGCCCGGCTTGGAGAAGGAAGAGGGCTTCTACCGGCTCACGCTTACGGCGCGCTCGCCGAAAGGCACGGGCGGCTCGGTGGGGATTCGCTTCATCAGCGTGCCCTACACCATGTGTTGGTCTTCTCGGCCCGAGATCGGCCCTGAGTGGCAAGAGCACTCGTTTGAGTTCCGGCTGGGCAAGCAGCCCCAACCGGTTGGGTTTTGGATCTGGATTGACGAGGGCACCCTCGACCTCCAGCACCTGCGCCTGGTGAAGCTCTCTCGCGAGGAGATCCTCGCCGAGCTACGCGAGCGCTATCCGGCGCCCGCGGCGAAGAACCGGGCGCACGCCACGCGCTTCCCCCTCGGGCTGCCAGCTGGCTGGCTCATCGGGCGCGATTACTCGGATGGCGATGAGGTGACCGTGGTCCCCGACCGCGAGCTACCCGGCCCGTCCGGCTTCCCCGCGCTGCGGATTGCCGCCGAGAAGGGGATCGAGATCACGACTGCGCCTTTCCTGGTGCCCCCCTGGAGCGGGAAGGAGCACACCGCGAGCCTGGCGGTGAGAGGACGCGCCCAGGGCAAACTCGTCGCCATCGCCGACGGGCGAACGCTCGCGGAGGCGCCTTTCACCGCCACGGATGAGTGGCAGCGCGATCGTGTCAGCTTCACGGCGGCGCTCTTCGCCAAAGCCCACGTGGTCCGGATCGAAGCCACGGGCACCTTCTGGGTCGACGCGCTCCAAGTAGAGGAAGGACGCGAGACGACCGCCTACACGCCCCCGGCCCCGTGCGAGGTCTCGCTCGCCCTGCCCCCATCGGACGCCTCCCCTGCCCTCGTCCAGTTTGAGGACGAGCCCGCCGTGGTCCTCTACTGCGTGACCGGCGAGGCTCCCGGCGCGGTGCTCAAGGCGAGGGTCATCAACGTCTATGGCGTCGAGAGTCCCCTGCCCGACGTGCGCCTCCGGCAAGGCAAGCTGCACCAGGGAAGGATGCGCTACGCGATCTTCCCCGGGCGGTCCTACGGCACCCACCGGATCGAGGCGTGGGTAGAAGACGCCACGGGCCGGCGCCTCAGCCCGGAGACCGAGCTGGTGGTCCACCGTCTTCGCCGCCCGCGCTACTGGGGCAAGGACGCGCCCAACTCGCCCTTCGGGATCCACACGAACGCCACCACCAGGCACATCCTGATGGCGAAGGCGGTGGGCTGCAACTGGGTCCGGCTGCACGACGCCGGCACTCAGTACATCGGCTGGGCACACCTGGAGCCGGAAAAGGGGAAGTGGCAGTTCTTCGACGAGCCGATCCACCGCTACCGGAAGCACCGGCTGATGATTCTCGGCCTGCTGAGCACCGCGCCCGGATGGGCTACCGATTGGGGCCAGCCCACGAAGAGCTACTTCGAGCGCTACTTCCAGCCGAAGAAGATGGAGGATTGGGCGAACGCCGTCCGTGTCATCACCCGGCGCTACCAGGGCGTCATCGATCACTGGGAGATATGGAACGAGCCGTGGGGCACCCTCTTCTGGATCGGCAGCTACGACCGGGAGAAGACCGATAAGCCGTTTAGAGAGCGCGTGATCCGAAGCAAGACCGCGGCCAAGGATTACGCCATCCTCCAGAAGACGGCCTATGAGACGGCGAGAGCCGAGGCCCCGGGGGCGCGCATCCTCGGGTTCAACACCATGCCCGGGCAGTGGACCCGCGAGCTGCTCGAACACGGCGCCGTGGAGAGCTGCGACATCATCTCCTACCACGACTACTCCGGCGGCATCCTTGGCAAGCCCCAGGATGCCCCGGCTAAGCGCTACGAGGAGGCGATTGGCCCCTTCGTGGAGAAGCTCGGGCGCGTGCCCAGGCCGGTGTGGATGAGCGAGGGGAATGTCCTCGATTGCCCCCTGGAAAACGGCTTCTATCGCTGGACGCTGCCCTACGACGCGCCGTCCAGGGTGATAAGCGCCGCGGACCGGCTGGCACGCTACCTGATCAGCCAGCGCGCGCTCGGCGTGGAGAAGAGCTTCCTCTACACCATCCACGGCCACGGCGCCTTCGGCGTGCGCTATCCGTGGACGGCGCTCGTCTCCGCCGACGGCGCGCTCCACCCGCAAGGCGCGGCCCACTCCACCCTCGCCTGGCTGATTGAAGACACGCGGTTCGTGAAGTGCCTTTCGCCATGCGAGGGCGTCTTTGCCTACCTCTTCTCGGGCCGGTCGCGAGCAGTCGCCGCCCTCTCTCCCGACGTGGGCCATGCCCCTTACACGCTTCCCGAAGCGCCTGGGATCACCTGCCTGGATCTTTTCGGCAACCCGCTCAGTGGTGGCACGCCCCTCGGAACCGAGGTGGTCTACCTGACCACGGCGAGGGAGTTCGAGGCGCTGGAGGCAGCTCTCAAACAAAAACCGGCGGGCGCCCGGCGATGAGGGGCGCGCCGCCGGTAGATGCCACTCCCCCTGTCACGGGAGGAACGCCGTCTCCTTCTTCAGGTGATCTCTGAGGAGCGCCGTCCAGAGCTGGTATCCGGCTTCACTCAGGTGAAGGCCGTCCTCCTTGAAAAGCTCGGGGCGCGGCGTGCCGTCGTCGCCGAGCATCGCCGGCCAGATATCGAGGTAGCTCGCAAGAGGCTCGCGCTCGCACTGCTCGCGGATCAGCGCGTTGGCCTTCTGATACTGGTCTCGCAGCGCCCAGCGCGAAATGCTTGGCTTCGTGGCGATGTAGACCAGGTGCGTGCCCGGCAGATCGCGCTTCACCCGGGCCAGGAACTGCTCGAAGTCCGCGGCGACGACCTCCGGGCTCTTTCCGGATGGGATGTCGTTGTCTCCCGCGTAGAGGACCACCACCTTGGGCCGGTGGGGCAGCACGATCCGGTCAAAGTAGTACACGGAGTCAGCGAGTTGCGACCCGCCGAAGCCCCGGTTGATCGTTGGTACGTCAGGGAAGAACCGGGCCACGTCCCAGCCGACGATGCTCGAGCTGCCGACGAAGAGGAGCGCGCCCTTCGGAGGCGGATTCTGCCGGTCACGCCCCTCGAACGCCAGAATCGATTCTTCCCACCGCTTCACTTCAGGCCAATCCAAGATTCCTGCCTTTCCCATCGCAAGCGTCGGGCCGGCGCCCGCCGGCCACGTCAACCACCGATCGAGGGCGGCGCGGCGCACGGTGAGATGGAGCGCTACCGGCTGCCGGCCGACCCCTCGAATCCGAATGATCTGGAAGGGGATCCGGCACTCGGCGGTCCAGCCGCCGCCCTCGCGCGCCCGGACCCGGTAAACAAGCCCCCTCGCGGGCTGCGGCTCCGGCTCTGTGCTAGCGCCGGCAAGCCGCCCCCAGGTGAACTTCCCGTCCGTATAGCCACGCAGAACCCACACCTGGTCCGGCTGGCCAATCGCCGCAAGCGCCACCTGCACGCCGTCGCGCTGCCCCCACTCGGTTCCTTCGTCGCGCGTCGGGCCATCGCCGGCATCGATGCCGATCACGAGCGAGTGGCCCGCGTGAACCGCCCAGGCGCGCGCCGTCGCTTCCCCGGCGGAAAGTACCATCGCCTTCGCCGGATCGATACCGGCCCACTCCTCGGGAGTGAGCGCGCCATCGATCTTCATCGGCACCCGCACCGGCAAAGCAGTATAAGTGGGCGGCTTTCCATCCTGCGCCGCGGCCGACACGCGCGTCGCGCTGCCCGCCAGGCACACGGCCACAAACAGGAGCCCCCAGGCCATCCAGAGCGGGCTCGAAACCCGGATCCTCTGTGTCAACACCTTCATCCCTCCCCCGCCGGCGGCGTGCCGCCAGGCATTATCATCCTTATCATCCGGAAGTAGCCACGCATCTTCATGGACTACGGCTCGAAGACGAGGTCTCCCCATCCGGTACCGTCAGGCGCAGTGAGGAAGAGGTGCGCCTCGCCCGGCTCGTCGCCGCGCAGCCATGCCGCCGCCAGCTCGTTCCACCCTGGCAGCAGGATTCCCGCCCCGTAGTGGTGCGCCGGATTGGCATGATAGCTCGGGCGAATCGGCCCGCCCGGGTTCTCCACCACCTTCTCACCATTCAGCCAGACGCGGACCGGGTAGTTGGACGGCGAGCAGATCCGCACCGGGCGCTCGTGCGCCGAAGGGTTCAGCACGCGCGTCCGGCCTACCCACATCCCCGGTTCCGGAAGCGGCATCCGGTTTCCCTCGACCGCCACGCGCTCTCCGCCCGGAATGGGAGCCGCGTCCTCGGTGCTCTCATACGCCTCGGCTGGCCAGCGTTCCATCTGCCAATACATCGGGCGAATGACCGATACCGTGAAGCTCCAGGGGGCAATCCCCTCGGCCAGGAGGGCAATGGCCGCGTCACTATGGGCGCGCGGAGGCGCCCCGGCATCGAGTGACAACTCGATGGTAAGCTCCGCGCTCTCGCCGGGAAGCAGGTCGACCGCCTCGGGCGCGATCCTCGCCGAAAGCCCGGGCGCGAGAGGCGCCACGGCGACAGGCCCCTCCATGCGCCGCTCGGTGTCGTTCGTCACGGTGACTGTCACCTGGCTCTTGCCGCCCGGGGCGAGCACGGGCCCGCCAGGGTATCGGACGCGGACGCGCCCATGATGGAAGCGGCGCTCCACCTCATCGCGGCGGTTCCGCCACAGGCCGGCATCCTGCATCTGCTGGCGCAGCTCCTCCGGCGTGGGAAGCGCAACCTCGAGCACGCGCCCGGGGCCGAAGGCGTAGCCGTGTTGCGCCAGCATCGCCACGGCGATAGCCGCCGTGCGCTCCGCGAGCTCCTGAAGTGTTTTCGGCACCGCGTGCAGGCGCGTGCGCCGGGGATCGATGGCGATGGAATCGCCGAGTGGCTTCATCCACCGCTCTGGGAGGCGGCGCGCCCCCCAGGCCGTGCCGAGGATGGCGCCCAGCGTCGCGCCGGTGCAGTCGGTGTCATAGCCGCAGTTGACCGAATCGCAGATCGCCTGGCCGAAGTCATTGGGCGACGAGTACCATCCCAGGAGTGTGAACGCGATATTCTGGGGCGCGTCGGTGAAGTTCCAGCGGCCCTCTGCCTCCAGGATTGCCTGGCGAGTGGCCTCCCAGCTCCCCGTCCGCTGCCACGTCTCCTGCATCACGCGCACGGCGCGCGCGACGCGCGATTCATCCGGGATCGCGGCGAGCCCCAGCGCC
>JAAZEM010000104.1 GCA_012512265.1 Armatimonadota bacterium
CACCGCGACCACAACGCCGCCCTGAACATCCGAAAGAAGGGCGGGGGCACCGCCTTGGTGGATGTGGCAGCACTGGCTGCCGCGTGAGAAACCAGAACCCCACAGGCTTTAGCCGTGGGAGTGTCAGCCGGGAAGCGCGGCAGGAGAGCTCCTCGATACGCTCGATGCCATCGGGTCGCCCTGCGTGGGGATCTGCTTTGATACGGGTCATGCGCATCTGGCGGGTCACCTGCCCGCGACGGCGGGGGCGCTCCTGCCACGCGCGGTGATGATCCATCTCCATGACAATGATGGTGCCGAAGACCAGCATCTGCTCCCCGGCTGCGGTGCCATCGATTGGGGGGAGTTCGCGCGCATCTACCAGGAGACGGGATGCACCGCGCCGGCCACGCTGGAATGCTCGCCTCCGGATGGGTGGGGCTGGGACCGGTGTTCGGCGGCGGTGCGCGAGTTGCTCGGAATAGAGGAGATAGCCAATGGTCATCCGTAGTCCACGATCTTCCGATGAGGTTGCCGCGCAGGCGGATGTGGCGGCAGCTGCTTTCGGGCCCGATGCGCTGAGCGAGCCATGGCGAGATCGCTACCGCGCCATCGAGCAGCTCTTCGGGCGCGATGCCTTCCTCGTCGTCGAGGAAGATGGCCGCTTCGTCTCGGCGTGCACGTGCCTGCCGGCTCCCGTGTGGGTGGGTGACCGGAGGCTCACTCTAGGTGCCGTCGGTGGCGTTGCCACGCTGCCCGATTACCGGAGGCGGGGCTACGCGGGCGAGTTGATGCGTGCCGTCGTCCGCCGCATGCAGGAGCTGGGCCTCGCCACTTCGGCGCTGTGGCCCTTCTCCTACGCCTATTATCGGAAGTTTGGCTGGGACTTCGGATGCGAGCATCGCACCTACCGCTTCGATCCCACGAAGATCGGCCCGCTCCCGGAGCCGGATGGGGTGGAGCCCCTTCAAGCCGGAGACCTGCCCGAGGTGGTCGATCTTTTTTCCGCCTATGCACGTACCCTGGCGTTCTGCACCGATCGCTCTCAGCGCTGGTGGCAGGAGTTGCTGAGGAACAAGGGCGTTGCGCCATTCGCTCCAGAGGAGAAGGCGACCTCACGGATGATCATCTACCGTGAAGGGGGTGAGGTGGTGGGCTACGCCCTCTACACTCCACCGGTGGGCGAGGAGCGCCGGTTGAACGCTCGCGAGCTGGTCGCATCTTCCCCGGAGGTTCGGTTGCGCCTGCTCGCGGCGCTAGCGCGCGAAGAGCCGGGCGAAATCGCTTTCAGGGCGCCCGCCGATGACCGCTTTCGCGCCCAGGTGCCGGACCCGCGTCAGGTGGCGACGATGCTCGAGCCAGGTTTCGCCTTCCGTATCGTGGATCCGGTGGTGGCCCTGGCGCTCCTGCCGCCCCCGCCCGGGCTGCGCGGTGCCATCGCGTTCACCCTTGATGACCCGGCACGCCCGGACGAGCCGCTGCGTGTGACCGTAGAAGTATCCGACGGCGAACTGGTGACCAGTGCCAGCCGCACGATGCACTCCGCCGCGCCGATGCGTCTGCACGCGGAGATCGCCTCCTTCTCGCAGATCTATACTGGATACCTGCGCCCAACCGTCGCACACCATCTCGGACGGCTGAAGGGAGACGCCGCCAGTGTTGCGTTCGCGGAGGCGCTGTTCCCCCACTGGACCGCCTATCGCTCTGCCGTCGAGCCGGGATAAACGGGAGAGTATCACCTTACCAGTGGGATGGGCAGCCTGCCTGATCTGCGGCGCAATCGCCGAAGTGACCGCGGCAAGCAGGAATTGCCTCGCGAAAGGCGAACAGAACCGGCGATGACTCCACCACAAGAGAATACTCAATCGATACAACAACTGGCCGCCGAGGTCCTTGAGATTGAAGCGCGTGCCATTCTGAAGTTGCGCGAGCGCCTGGATGAGAGCTTCACGCGAGCCGTGAAACTCATTCTCGCCTGCACCGGACGCGTGGTTGTGACGGGGATAGGCAAGTCCGGAGCAATCGCCCACAAGATTGCTGCCACCCTCGCCAGCACTGGCACGCCCTCGCTTTTCCTGCATCCGGCGGAAGGCGTGCATGGCGATCTCGGCATGGCGACCCGGGGCGATCTGGTGATCGTCCTCTCTCACAGCGGCGAGACCGAGGAGATTGTGCGCATCCTGCCTGCCTTCAAGCGGCTGGGAATTCCGATCATCGCGCTCTGCGGCAATCCTCACTCCACGCTCGGCGAGCAATCGGAGGTCTTCCTCGATACCTCGGTCGAGCGCGAAGCGTGCCCGCTGGGCCTGGCGCCCACCACAAGCACGACGGTGATGCTCGCTGTGGGCGATGCCCTGGCGCTCTGCGCGATGAAGGAGCGTCGCTTCACGCGCGATGACTATGCGCGCTTCCACCCAGGAGGCTCCCTCGGCCGGCGCCTGCTCCTGCGCGTCTCCGATCTGATGCGCACCGGCGATCTGGTCGCGAGCGTTCAGGGCGATACGACGATCCTGGATACGCTCCTGGCGATCACCCAGGCGCGCGCGGGATGCGCCATCATCGTGGACGAGGAGCAGCATCTGGAGGGGATTATCACCGATGGCGACGTGCGCCGGCTGCTGCTGGACGATCCAGATTGCCTGCATCGCAAGGTGGCGGGCGTGATGAACCGGTCGCCAGCGACAATCACCGTTGACCGTCTTGCAGCCGAGGCTCTCCAGGTGATGGAATCGCACCGGCCCGGGGCAATCGGCGATCTCCCCGTGCTGGATGACGAAGGCCGCCTGGTCGGAGTCGTCACCCTGAAGGATCTGCTCAAGGCAGGGATCGTCTGAGGACGCCGTTTCACACGGTGGGCAAGCGAAACCGCGATGACTTCACACCTGCGTTCCTCCTCGCACCCGCATGACGCGGCCCTGCTCCAAGATGCCTCCTCTCGCGCGGAGGAGATCATCCGCAGGCTGCATCAGGAGTACCCAGAGGCGCACTGTGCGCTGGGGCACTCCAGTGCCCTGGAGCTGCTCGTCGCGACGATCCTCTCGGCGCAGTGTACCGACGCGCGGGTCAACCAGATTACCCCGGGGCTGTTTCGGAAGTACCCCACCATCGAAGACTTCGCCGCGGCGGACCAGGAGGAGCTGGAGCGCGACATCTTCACGGCGGGCTTCTATCGAAACAAGGCGAAGGCGATCATCGGGATGGCGCGGGCGGTGCTGGAGCGCCACGGCGGCGAGATCCCGAATACGATGGAAGAGCTCGTGGCGCTGCCCGGTGTCGGACGGAAGACCGCGAGCGTGGTCCTGGGCTCCTGGTTCGGCGTGCCGGCCCTTCCAGTAGATACCCATGTCACCCGCCTGGCGAGGCGCCTGGGTCTGACTGAGAGCGACGACCCCAACCGGATCGAGCGAGACCTACAGGCGTTGCTCCCCGAGGAAGAGTGGGTGTTCGCCTCCCACGCCTTGATCTGGCATGGCCGGCGCGTCTGCTTCGCGCGCAAACCGGAATGCGATCGCTGCTGCCTGCGTGACCTCTGTCCATCCGCCGCCTAGCCCGGCCCTCTCTCAACCCGGATCCCCTGCGACCGGCGTGCGGCGGTCCCCTCAAACCCGGACGGACGCACAACCCCGGGTGTCCGCACACGGCTCATCCATGCCTGCCCCCTTCATCGTGGTATCGCGGCGCTCTCTCATTGACGCGCTGGAAATCGTGTGGTAGGATGGGGTTGGTTGAGTAGAGCAGGCGGGTGGCGTATGCCACCGGGGCCGGGCTTCAGTGATCGAAGCAGCAGGATGACCTGCGGGACTACATCTCCGCTTGGGTCGTCCTGCTTTTGTTTGTACTAAGAGGAAACGGAAGCAGAACGCTGGTGCTTGAAGTGGGAGGCGGGATGAAGAGCGCAAAGAGCGCCGCAGCGCGGCTATCGGTACTCTCCAACACGGCGCTGGTGACGATGAAGGTGATCGTCGGGATGCTGACCGGCTCGGTCAGCATCCTCGCGGAGGCGCTCCACTCTGGGCTGGATCTGGTGGCGGCCGGGATTGCCTGGGTCGCCGTGCGCGCGGCGGACGCTCCACCGGATGAGGAACACCCCTATGGTCACGGCAAGGTGGAGAACCTGTCGGGTACGGTAGAAGCGGCGCTCATCCTCTTCACTGCGGGATGGATTGCTTGGGAGGCGCTCCAGCGTTTGGTGGATCCCCGGCCGGTTCATGCGAGCGGCCTTGGCTTGGTGGTAATGGCGGTTTCCGCGGGGGTGAACGTGTGCGTCTCGCGCCGGCTGTTCCGGGTCGCGCGGGAGAGCAACTCCGTCGCGCTCGAGGCAGATGCTCATCACCTGAGCGTGGATGTCTACACCTCGCTGGGCGTCGCGCTCGGCCTGCTGTTGATTCGGGTGACCGGGTGGAGCTTCCTGGATCCGCTCGTGGCGCTCGTGCTGGCGATTGTGATCGGTCGGATTGCCTGGGAGCTGAGCCATCGCGCGGCGCACCCGCTTCTGGATACGCGTCTGCCGGCAGAGGAGGAGAGGGAGCTGGTGCGGTGGATTGAGGAACACCCGGCCGTGATGGGATGCCACTGCGTCCGCTCGCGCTCGGCAGGGGCCTGGGCCTATCTCGATGCGCACGTCACCGTTGCAGCAGGCACCACGCTGGAGGATGCGGATGCACTGGAGGAGGAGTTGCGCGCGCAACTCGTGAAGCGCCGGCCGCGGCTGGATGTGATGCTGCATATCGAACCGCACCCGGAGACGTTGCCACGGGGTCGGGAAGGCCAGGCAGAGCGGGCGTAGCAGCCCGGAGCGGCGGTGGCGATGAATCAGAAGGGGCGAAGCCCTTGCGGTGCTTCGCCCCTTGCTGGTGGGTGGGAGAGGATTCGAACCTCTGTAGGCGTACGCCAACGATTTTACAGACCGTCTCCTTTAGCCACTCGGACACCCACCCACGAAACTGGAGCCGACGATCCGATTCGAACGGATGACAAGCTGTTTACAAAACAGCTGCTCTGCCACTGAGCTACGCCGGCAGTCTCAGTCACGCTCCATACGCTCACTGATTTTGCGCTTCGCACGCTGAAGCGCGTTATCGATGGACTTGGTTCGGCATTTCAGGTCATCTGCCATTTCCTTATAGGTCTTACCCTCCAGGTACTGGCGCAAAACCTGAGCCTCCAGGCGACTGAGGTCGTGATCCATGCCGTGGTCAATGTAGTGCGCCAACTGGCGACCGAGGACGATCTCCTCAGGGTTGACCATCCGGCTATCCGGGATCACGTCGATCAGCGTCTGATCGGACTCTTCGTCCGCGATGCACTTATGCAACGAGACGTAAGAGTTCAGCGGCACGTGCTTCTGACGGGTTGCCGTCTTGATGGCGGTGATGATCTGGCGCGTCACACATAACTCTGCAAACGCCCGGAACTTGGACTTATCGTCACGAAAATCCCGGATCGCCTTGTAGAGGCCGATCATCCCTTCTTGAACCACATCGTCGTGGTCCGCGCCAACGAGAAAGTACAACCGCGCCTTGCTTTCGACGAGACTCCTGTACTTCTGCAACAGGTAATCTACAGCCCGATCGCTCCCATTCTTGGCATAGAGGACAACCTCTTCGTCCAGCATCCCGGAGAAGGTAATCGGGGCGTCGTCGGCGCACGAACCCATGGGCGCTGCCTCCGTCCTACACGCGGAGCCCGCTGGTCGATTGGGAATGCCTCCGCGTTCCATCCACGCCTATTATACTATCGACTGCTCATTTCGTCAATAGGCTGCGGGCATGAAAATTAGCCTGTGCCATGCACCAGATCGCGAGTAGTGCCGCGGGCCGCAGCACCAGGGCGTTTTCCTGTCTGGCGCACCGGGCGCTTCCCGTAGATGTCAACGGTGAGCACGCCAGCTCTCGCGTACGTCTGGATCAGGATCGGCGCGCCGGTCGTGTTCCGAAAGCGGAAATCGACGCCGCCATAAGACACGGTCGCGTCGCGGCCGGGGGGGGCGTAGGTGACCGGGCGCGAATGCTGGGCGCGCTCCAGGATCCGCATCCGGCCTTCCAGGGCGGCATTATAGAGGGTGGTGCTCACCTGGCAGATGCCGCCACCGATGCCGTCGAGGATCTCCCCCTTCTGAAAGATCTTCGCAACGCGGTAGCCCCTCGCCTCGGTGCGCGGCCCGACGACGGTATTGTAGGAGAAGACGCCACCGGCAGGAACAATGGTGCCATCGAGCGCGCGCGCCGCCAGCCGCAGATTCACGGCGCGGTTGACGTCAGCCGGGTTGTAGCGCGTGGTGTAGGTGGAGATGCGCCCATCAATCTGGCTCAACTCCGCCGCGGTGATCCGCGGGCGGTCCTCGCGGACGACGAGACGCAGGTCGCGGTGGGAATGCGGCACGAAGTAGCGCACGATGTTCTTTTCGGTGGCATCGACATCCAACACGTGCCCCACGCGCTCTGCGCCGATCACGAACTCGCGCCCATCAAAGCGGATGGTGGCGTTACGGGCGGGAATGTCCGTGGCGCGCGCCAACCGCTTCAGGCGCGCGCGCATCGCCTTGCGGTCGAACTCCACCCGCGGCTTGATGACGACACCCCGCCGGCGTGCCTCCCAGCCATCGCGAGCGCGTCGCAACAGGTTCCCCTGGCGCCCGATGCTCAGAGCCTTCTCGATAGTCGCGTCGAGGTCATAGCTGCACCCCAGTTCGCGGGGCGTGACCTCCCACTGGCGAGGGCCATCGACGAGGGGAATCTTGCGTTCCAGGGCGGGAAGCAGGTGCTTCTCTAGCACGACGCGGGCTTCTTGTGGCGTGCGCGCGCCCACGTCGATCTGCCAAACAGCGACGCCGGGGAGAATCCGACCTGGCGGGGGGCGCAGACCCAAGGTCGCCCCCAGGAGCGCCGATCCAGAGAGAAGCGCGCTCCCAAGCAGCAGACCGGTCCATCGACGGGCACGCGCTCCGCGCCGCCGCGGCAAGGACCAGGATGCCGGGCCGGCAGCCCAGGAGCCACCGGAGGTGTCGTCATGCGGGGCTGTGGTGGATCGAGGGCGTCTTTCCATCGGCGGTCTTATCGAGCTCGTTTCCAGGTTGTCTTGCCGCCCGGGTGGTCCTCAAGGAGGATCCCCACATCGCGCAGGTCGTCTCGGATCCGATCAGAAAGAGCGAACTCTTTGCGCTGTCTCGCATCCTGGCGCCATGCGATGATCTTCTCAATCACCGCGTCGAGATCGGTCGCTGCGGATTCCTGCACGGCGCCCTGTTCCAGGAGGCCAAGCACGCCTGCCAGGACGCACAGCTCATCGCGGGCAGCCTGGACAATCGCCCGGTCGGTGCCGGCGGCGGGCACGGCGCCGGTGGCAAAGCGGTTGATGGCAGCTGCCAGCGTGAAGAGAACGGCAATGGCACGCGGCGTGTTGCAGTCGTCATCCATCGCCTCGTAGAACTCGGCGTGGCTCTCCGCGCGGCGTGCCTCCAGCGCCTGGGCGTCAGCAGACGCCTCGCCCTCGGCGGCAGGAGGGGCCCCTTGCAGCCATTCGTCAGCGGCGCGCAGTGCGCCATAGAGGCGATCCAGGCCGCGCTGCGCCTCCTCAATGCTGGGCGAGACTTTCCGCTCAGGATCCCACGAGAAATCAATGGGGCTGGCGTAGTGGGCCTGCAACAGGTAGAAACGGAGCGCCTCAGCGGAGTGGTTCTCCAGGGCTTGCTCGATCGTCACGAAGTTGCCCAGCGACTTGCTCATCTTCTGGCCGCCGATTTTCAGGCTGCCGGTGAGGAGCCAATAGCGCACATAGGGCGCGTCGTTTGCCGCTTCCGACTGGGCAATCTCATCCTCGTTGTGCGGGAAGATGTTCTCGATCCCGCCCCCGTGGATGTCTACGGTGGCGCCCAGGTACTTGTTCGCCATGGCAGAGCACTCGATGTGCCAGCCAGGGAAGCCCATTCCCCAGGGACTCGGCCACTGGAGGATATGCTCGGGCTCGGCCCGCTTCCAGATGGCGAAATCCGCCGGATGCCGCTTCTCCTCCTGAGCCACCCGGCTCTCCTCCTCGGACGCGGCGTTCACTTCGCGATGCGAGAGCTTGCCATACTCCGGGAAGGTGCTGACATCGAAGTAGACCGAGCCGTTGGACTCGTAGGCGTGGCCTTTCTCGATGAGCTTCTGGACGAGCGCGATGATCTCCGGGATATGCCCCGCGGCGCGCGGCGAAATATCCGGTCGGAGCACGCCCAGGGCGTCCATCGCCCGGAAGTACTCGCGAGTGTACGTCTCCGCCAGCTGCATCGGGTGTACCTGGCGCAGGCGCGCGCGAGCGATGATCTTATCCTCGCCTTCGCCGGCCAGCTCGTCCGTGAGGTGACCCACGTCGGTGATGTTCTGAACATACAGCACCTTGTAGCCGCGGTGTCGCAGGTAGCGAACGATCGTGTCGAAGGCGACGTATGTCTTGGCATGCCCAAGGTGCGGCAGATCGTACACCGTCGGCCCGCACACGTACATCCCCACGAAGGGATCGTGCAGCGGGACAAACTCCTCTTTGCGTCGAGTGAGGTAGTTATAGAATGTTATGGCCACCAGAGAATCCCCATCCTGCGGCGAGCGGCACCACCGGAAACGGCCAGGCCGGCCTTCCTGCATGCGGCAAGTCACCACTCCAAGCCACGAATGCCGCCGCTTCCATCAATGTCCAGTATACCACACTGACTCCGCGCGGCGCAAGGGCGAGACAGGTGCATACCACCTTGCCAAGGTACCACAAAAGCGGTAGAATGATACAGACGCGCTCACAGCAGCGCGTGCCGCGAGGAAGGAGTACCTCACCGTGCCTGACCTGGAGAAGCTACAAAAGCTCTGGCAGATCGCCACCGATCAGATCAAGAAGCGGATCACTAATATCGCCGTGTGGCGCGCGATGGAGTCGGCCATCGTGCTGGACTATGAGGGGGGTACTCTAGTCTTGGGCTTGCCCGGCGAGAGCTACTCCCAAAGCGGCCATCTCCTCGTTCCCGAGCATCGCAATCTGATTGAAGAGGTCCTCACCCAGATTACACAGCGGTCGCTCACCTTCCGCGTGGTGGAGTGCGGAAGCGTGGAGGAATGGAAAACCTACAAGGTTGCAGAAGAGCGCAAGCGAGCGGCCCAGATGGCCCTCATCAATGGTCAGAGGCCGCGGGCTGCAGTGGACCAGAAGAGCGGTGAGCAATCGCCCGTGCCCGATGCGGCAGTGGATGCGCAAAGCGCCGCGATCGAGAACGTGAATGATATCCTCAACCGGGCCTACAAGATCTTCTCGGCGCTCCCGCACCGGACCATGTCGCAGTCGCGAGCCCGGTTTGTTCGTGACGCGGCCCAGATGCTGGCAGGCGCGGAGGGCCAGCTGGTGGCTTCCGGGATGGACACGGATACCGTGATGCGCACGATTGACCGCGCCATTGATCGGATCGCCGTGTGGGGCGAGTGCGATGCCACCACGGTCGCCCTGGAGTATCTGCGCCATAAGGAACGCGCCTGATCCGCGCACTCCTTCCGCCGGGCCCCTCGCCCAGGGCGGCCCAATCGCCGGGCGCTATCGGGTGTTGCCCAGTGGCGATGGGGGCGAAGCCAGCCTTTCGAGAGAGGCGCGCGTGTTGAAAGTGAAAAATAGGGCGATAAGGTCGGCCGGCGTGAAGGAATCTGGGGGTGCGGGCTTCAATAAGGAGATTAGTGAGCACGGAGCGCCTGTCAGGCTTCGAAGCGCATCTTGACATGCGGCTCGCTTTCGTGCTAATCTAGTGCCGATTTCGGCCTGCCGGCATCGCGCGAGAGGCCCGCTTCTCCCACGACGCCGGACGCGAGGCCGTTCATCGGCTTTCTCTGGGAGATACGGCGGTACAGGGGCAAGCGCGAACTCGTCTCCGCTGCAGCAGCAGGGAGGGGAACGGCTCGGAAGTACCGTATCGATTGAAAGTCGCACGGTATCCCTGAGGAGCAATACCGGCTACCAACAAACCGCGGGCAAGCTTGTCGCGCTATTCCATGCCAGTGATTGGGAGGCGCCGGCTCGCAGCCGCGCCGACATCGGAAGACATCCTTCTATGGGCTTGAAAGCGGTCGTCGGCTTAGATATCGGCAACACCACCATCAAGGTGGCGGAAGTGCGCGTGAGTGGTGGGCGGCCCCGCATCACCGCTCTTGGCGTGATCCCCACCCCCCCTGATAGTGTCCAGCAGAGCGTCGTCACCGATCCCGAGGCACTCACTGCTGCCATCAAGGAGCTGCTTGCCAGCGCCGGGGTGCGCGAGAAACGAGTGGTCAGCTCTGTCGGAGGCCAGCAGGCGCTCGTCGTCCGCATCATCGAAGTGCCGAAGATGAGCGAGAAGGAGCTGGCCGAGACGATGAAGTGGGAGGTGGAGCGCCACGTGCCCTTTGCCTCCTCCGAACTCCAGATGGATTACAAGATCATCGATCGGCCGGACGCGCCCCCAGAGGCACAGACCATGGATGTATTCCTGGCCGTTGCCCAGCAGGAGATGATCACGACGCACGTGGACACCCTCATCGAGGCGGGGCTCGATCCGGTGGCGATCGATGTGGAGCCGCTGGCGCTGGCGCGTTCTCTGGTCGAAGTCCAGGATCCGGAGCGTCAGAAGCAGACGGTGGCCATCGTCAACATCGGCGCCCTCTTTACGGATCTGAGCATCGTGCGCGACGGCACCCTTCTTTTCCAGCGCACCATCGCAACCGGAGGAAACTCTCTCACCGAGGCGATCGCCGGCGCGACCAACGTCAGTCGCGAGCATGCCGACCGGATTAAGAAGATGAAGGCCGCGGTAGACCTCGAGGCCTATGCGGTTCAGCCTGCTGCGTCCGATCCCTTTGGGGGTGGCACGGAGGCCTTTGGATTTGGCATGCCCGGCTTCGGCACTCCAGATGGGGGCACGCCCGCACCCGAGGAGCCCACGCTGTTCAATCCCTTCGCGACCGCGGAGGAGAGTGCACCACAAGAGCTGAACCCCTTCGCAACGGCGGAGGAGGAGAGTGCACCGCAAGAGCTGAACCCCTTCGCGGCAGCGCAGGAAGAGAGCGCACCACAGGAGCTAAATCCGTTTGCGGCCGCCGAGGAGAGCGCGCCACAGGAGCTAAATCCCTTCGCGGCAGCGGAGGAGAGCGAGCCCCAAGAGCTGAACCCCTTCGCAACGGCGGAGGAAGAGAGTGCACCGCAAGAGCTGAATCCCTTCGCGACCGCGGCGGAGGATGAGACGATTGACCTCGGGCCCTTTGCCGCGGCGGATGGCGACGCTCAGAGCACTCCCGAAGAGACGGCCAGCGACCAAGATCCATTCGGGATCGCCGCCCTGACGGGAGGCGAGTGGGAAAGCGTTGGTGATGCAGACGCTGGCGCGGAAGGCCAGGCCAGTGGGGGCGCAAGTAGCTCAGCCGATGATTTGACACCCCGGCAGGTCTTTGATATAATCAGGGAACCGTTGAGCGACCTCGTCACCGAGATCAAGCGCTCGGTGGATTACTACCGCGGTCGAACCAGCGACGCGACAATCGATGTGATACTGTTGAGCGGTGGCACTGCTTGCCTGCCAGACCTCGACCGGCTCCTGGAAGGCGAGCTCGATGTGCCCGTCGTCGTGGCAGATCCCTTCCAGGCGGTTCCGGTGCAATCCACGCAGTACCCCGAGGAGTACCTAAAGCAGATTGCGCCGCTCTTTTCTGTGGCCGTGGGGCTGGGGCTGCGAGAGACGGTGTTCTGAGATGCTCAAGATCAACCTGCTGCCCGCCTATATTCGCCAGCGTCGTCTCGTCAAGCGTGCCATCGCCGGGGTGATCGTCGCAGTGCTGGTCACCATTGGCGGTTTCCTCTACTGGAACTTCACGCTCCAACAGCAGGCACAGGCCCTGCAGCAGCAGATCGACGAGCTGATGCCCACCAAGAGAGAGGCGGAGCGCCTCCAGCAAGAGGCGAGCGCCGTCCGCGCTGAGATCGGCCCGATCCAGACGCAACTGGCGTTCCTCGACCAGGTGGTCGCGCTTCCGGAGAAATGGTGCGCACTCCTCCAGAATGCGGCGGAGTACACCCATGCCGGCGTCACGCTGAACTCGATGACCATCTCCGGGGATACCATCAGCATGCAGGGGCACACCCCAAATCTGCGGACCGCGGCGCGCTACCTGCTCAACGCTCTACGCAACCCGAAGTGGACCCAGGTGACGATCAACGGGCCGCAGGGGTACCCCTCTACGGCCTCTCCGGCCGATGTCCATCCGCGATTCCGGCCGATGGACTATCCGCTGCAAATCACCGCGACCCTGGACCCGGACCACCGTGTCAATATGCCGCAGCCACCGGGTGGCGGCGGTGGCGGCGGAGGTGGCATGCCTGGCGGAATGCCGGGCGATCCCGGTATGGGTCCGGGCCCAGGCATGGAAGGCATGCCCCCGGATGCTGGCGCGCCACCAGGTGCGCCGTAGGGCAGAGAGTGGATCGAGTCACAGAGAACGGAGTGAGCAGACGTGCGTGGCGCCCTGGCTAAATTGACCTGGATACAGGTGACCATCATCGGGATCGTGGTGTGCGCGATCATCGGGGCGTCGTTGTACTTCCTGATGATCAAGAAGCAGCAGGAGGAGATCGCCAAACTCACGACCGAGCTGCAAGGAGTGGAAGCGAAGGCGAAAGAGAAGCCTCGGGCGGAGGAAGAGCTGGCGCAGGCTAAGGCAGAGCTGCGCGCGGCGCGGCGCCGGCTGGCGATCTACCAGCGGACCAAGATGATCCCGCTGTCGCTCAACACGCAAGTCGATCAGTATCATAGCATGGTACGCCTGTGGCGGGAGCAGAGCGAGGTGCTGGGGCCACTGATGGAGCGGCATATTGCCAGCACCGGGCTGGAGGTCGCCGGGACGGGCCCGAATGTTTTCGCCAATCTTGTTGCGGGTCAGCGCTTCAATGCCAGCACCGGGTCGGCTGTGATCCCGGTGCCCAAGCCGCCGGAGACGCCGGCGGGGATTACCCCCGGCGTCTATACTGTGAGTTTGGGGAGTATCACCGCGCGGACAACCAGGGGCTTCCCGCAAGTGCTTAGCTTCTTGCGCTCCTTCACCCGGGCCCCGAGACTGGTGGCGGTGGGAGCACCTTCGATTAGTGGTACGAGTCCGAATTTGACCGTTACGGTGCCTTTGACCGTCTACTATCTGGTGGAAGGTGGTGCCCCGCCGGCGCCAGCGGGCGGTGGAGGACCGGGCGAGCCCGGTATGCCGGGCGACCCGGGGATGCCGCCTGATGCTGGTGGGTCGCCTCCAGCGGACGCCGGAGGCCCGCCAGGCGACGCCGATGCGGGAGAGTAGGAACAGGCGGGAGTGACAAAGCGTCCCAAACACGAGGGGGATGTGACACAACTCCCAATAGTCGTGGAGAGTGAGCTCGGAAGCACTGAGGTGGGTGAGGGACCAGCGGCGTGAAGATCGACCTGAGCAACAAGAGGAACCTGATCATCCTGGCAAGTCTTGCCGGGGTGGCTTTCGCCGCGGCGCTCTTCTTTGTGGTCTTCTCCGGAGGGCCCAAGGTTTCTGAGGAAGCCCGCCGGGCGGAGGAGGCGCGCGAGGCGCGCGGCCCGCTCCCCCGGGGCGCCGAGGTGGAGGGGATGCCCGCGACGCCGGATGCGGGCGGCCCGGGACCAGAGGGCGACGCGGGAGCAGCCCCGGAGGGCCCGGAGATGGCTGCGGCTGGCCCCGCAGAGCCGGCAGGAGGCCCGGGCGAGCCACCGGCAGGAACGCCGGCTGGTCCCGACGAAGGATCTGCCCCGGAAGCCCAGCCGGCCCCGAAGCCGTTCGAGGCGGAGGGCGATGGAGGCACGATTCCGAAGGGGCCACCGGTGGAGCCGTATCGGCCAGATCCCTTCGTGACCGCGGCCAAGCTGGAAGCTCCGAGGCCCACGCCAGTGCTGCCACCGCTGGTGGTGGTACGCCAGCCACCCCAACCGATGGTGGTTCCGGCGACGGTGAACGTGATTCCGACGAGCATTATTGCCCGCGGAAGCGCGGCGATCCGCGCGGAAGTCCAGCGACGCCTCTCTGGCGTGCTCTGGAATGGAAAGGTCTTCGCCATCCTGGAGTCGTCCGACGAGGCGCAAAGGGCGATTGTGCAGCCCGGCGAGCAGGTCGGCAAGGATCTTTGGGTGAAGTCGATCTCGCGATCGCAGATGGTGCTTGTTCGAGAGGATGGGGAACGGGGCCGCGAGGAGATCGTGGTCGATCTCAAGGAAGCGCAAAGACAACCGGCGATGGGACTCGGCCCGGGCGGGATGCCCGGTATGCCTGGCGACCCGGGCGCATTTCCTGGCGGAATGCCCGCTCCATAGAGTTCAGAGTTAGTTGCTAGCGAGGGTGTGATCGGTGCGTGACGCGCAGAGGGAGCGCAGTCTACGCGCCGCTGGGCCAACCTCCCGGCCCATTGCGAAGTGGTGTCGTCGGTTACAGCCGTTGGGCGCCAAAGGAAAGAGATGGGAGGCGAATCGCGGCGGCGGGGCGCTGCCGTCGCGAGAGAGGAAGAGGTGGGAACGATGCGTAGTCGAAGGAGATTCGGCAGATCGTGGTACAGGCGGGGGTGCTCGATTCTCCTGAGCCTGGGGCTGGCTGCCGGCCTGGCTGCCCTGCCTGCGCAGGCGCAGGAGAACGCGGCACAAGAGAAGATCTCGCTCGATCTTGTCGATGCCGATTTGCGTGACGCGGTCACCCTGATCTTCAAAGACACCCCTCTCAACTACACCTTCGCGGATGGTGTGTACGCCACCAATGTGACGCTGAAGCTGGACGGAGTGCCCCGCGAGCGGGCGCTCGATATCCTGCTGAAGAGCAAGGGGCTTCAGTACTCCAAGGAGGGGGGCGTCTACGTCATCAAGCCGCGGCCGGGCGCGAACCCCGGCGGGATGGGCGTTCCCGGAGGAATGGCCGTTCCGGGTGGCGAGGCGATGCCGGCCGGGGCACCCGGTGTGGCGCGTCCGGCGGCGACCGGCGCTGAAGCCGGTGGCGGCGCCGCGGCTCCCGCTGGGAAGCGCGAGAGCAAGCTGGAGCAGATCAAGCTGACGCACCTCGATCCATGGTACCTCATCGCGGTGCTCCGTGGCCAGAGCAACCAGGGCGGCCAGTTTGGCGGCGTTGGCGGTGGCGGCTTCGGCAGCATGGGAAGCGGCTTCGGCGGTGGCATGGGCAGCTTCGGCGGCGGAATGGGCAGCTTCGGGGGCAGCAGCTTCGGCGGTGGCATGGGCAGCTTCGGCGGCAGCATGGGTGGCTTCGGCTTCGGCAGCATGGGCGGCTTCGGCGGCAGCATGGGCAGCCTTGGCGGTGGCCTGGGTGGCCTCGGCGGCGGTCTGGGCAGCTTCGGGGGCAGCAGCTTTGGAGGCGGCAGCTCCGGCCAGGGCCAGTTCAACACCGGCCAGCAAGTGTTCCGGCCGCAGCTTCGCCGGTAAGTGAGTGATGAACTCGCTTTCAGGGCGCCAACCGTGGCGCCCTGAAGGCTCGGCGGCCTACGGGCACGCCCCATACAGGTGCGGGCGACGTGTCAGGTGCGTCCGGATGACAAGCGAGGAACTGGAGAGGGCAGGCGAGTCTCCCCAACTCCCGGATATGTGCCGTGGAGCTGAGGCTCGAGAGGTCCGCTTAGGGCGCGAATCGATCATCATTGGCTCATCGCGGGACACCCGTCCTCCAGGTTGGCAGTGAGACACGCGCAGGTACAATATGACAGCACATACCGATTTTCTGAGACCGGCCCATAGGCCGCTGTTCTGGCTCGCCGCGCTCTTTGCCATCATTCTAGTGGCCCCGCCGGCACCGGCGGAGGATGCGATGAGCGCCCCGATTTCGATCGATCTTCGCGATTGTGAGATTGGGGCGGCAATCCGCACGCTGATGCAGGCGAGCGGGGCGAACATCATCGTCGACGGTGAGGTCAGCGGCAGAGTGACGTGCCAGCTCCGCGACAAGACGCTCGAGGAAGTCCTCGATCTCCTCACGCAGGCCAAGGGACTGCACTGGCACAAGAAGAACGATGTGTACGTCATCACGCGCCAGCCCATCGCCAGTCCCGCTGCGGCGCCCGTCGCGGCTGCGGAAGCGCCCCCCGCTCCGCCGGCCGCCCCTGAGGTCACGGGTGCGATCGATCTGAACCCGCGCTCGGTCGAGGCGGCTGCGCCACGCCCGAAAACCAGCCTCCAATCGATCCCCCTCCGCCATCTCGATCCCTACGCGGCGGCGGATCTGCTGGAGAAGGGCACGATGACCTCGAGCATCGACCTGATGGCATCCATGATGCGCGAGAGCGGCGTGCCTACGACTGGCATCCCGCAGTTCTTCCAGAACAACACCGCAACGCCCGCGGGTGGCAATGACCTGTATGGGCGTCTGAATAGTGGTGGCTTTTCCGCTCGGCCGGCGTTTCCTAACGGCGTGGCCGGTGGCGGCTTCGCCCAGTTCCCCGGTGGCCCAGGTGTGGATCCGGGAGCCGGCGGCGGCGTGGCCGGCGCGGCTGGCGGGGCCGCAGGTGGTGGCGGAAGCGCCCTCCTTCCCCCCGGTATCGAGGATATCGTTCCCTACGACCTGACAAACTCGCTGCTCGTCCGGGGCACGGATGAGGCGATCGCGGAGCTGCGCGACATCATCAGCCGCTATCTCGATGTGGCCCCGCGCCAGGTGCGCATCGAGGCCGAGTTCCTCACCGTGAACATGAACGATGAGGCGCTCTTCGGCTTCAACTGGTCGACTACCGATGGTCAGACCACGATTGATGCGTCGCTGGCCGTCGGTGGAGACCTCAATGTCCGCTATGCCACGGGGAACTTCAGCTTGGCGCTCCAGGCTCTGAAGAAGGCGGATCGCGGGCGCACCATCATCGCGCCGCGCGTGACCGCGGTGAACCAGCGCCCCGCGGTGATTGCCTCTCAGCAAACGCTGTGGTACACGAATACCGAAACCATCGTCAACCCCTTCGGTGGCGCAACGGTCACGAACAAGACACCTGTCCAGATCCCGGTGACGATCCAGCTCATGGTCTTCCCGAGGATCAACGGCGACGATACCATCACGATGTTCCTGATGCCGGTTGTGCAGGATGTTATGGGCTACTCTGAGGGGCCCAACGGCGAGCAGCTGCCGATCATCCAATCCCAGTACATTTCAGTTCCTGAGATCCGCGTGAAGGATGGCGAGACGCTGGCAATGGGCGGCCTGGTGCGGCGCACCGACTCGAAGACGTCGCGAAAGCTGCCATTCTTCTCCGACCTTCCGCTCATCGGCAACCTGTTCCGAACCCGGCAGGATCGCGAGCAGGACATGGAACTGCTGATCTTCGTTACGCCGAAGATCTTGCCGAACGAGGATGGTCCGGGTAGCGTGCCGGCAGCCGGCGCCGTGGCGCCAACCCCCGTCGGCATGTAGGCAGGCGGTAGCATCCAGAGGCCGTTAGCGGCCACAGTTCGGGATCCGCCGAAGTAGGCATTCAGACACGAGGCGGGGGGCGAGTGGGGGAGCGGAGCGGCTCCTCCTTCGCTCTCCGCCTTGCGCATTGATGGGAGCAGCGCCGGGCGGGCGTCCATTCGGAGTCGGCACGAGGGGTGGTATCAGCCCATCTTGCGAGACGGCCCGCGGGGCTCCCGTGCGCATGCATCTAGAGTGCGCCCCCGGGGCGCTGGGAGGTCATCTGTGCCCGTTGTCACCGTATCCCTGGCCGACCGCTCGTATCCGATCGTCATCGAGGCGGGGTGTCTGAGCCGTCTAGGCCGTCTGATTGCGGAACATGCGCGCCCGCACGGAGTGTTGGTGGTGAGCAACCCGGCGATTGCCGACCGGTATGGCGAAGTGGTCATGGGGGCCCTGGACGAAGCCGGTATCCGCGCGTCCATGACTCTCGTTCCGGCTGGGGACCGCGCCAAGTCGTTGCGCAACGCAGAGCGGGTGATCGATCGTGCCGTGGCGGAACGACTCGAGCGTTCGTCCGCGATCGTGGCACTCGGGGGCGGGGTGATCGGTGACCTCGCCGGATTCGTTGCAGCCATTTACCTGCGCGGTGTGTCCTTCATTCAGGTGCCCACTTCTTTGCTTGCCCAGGTGGACGCATCGGTGGGCGGGAAGACAGCGGTGAATCACCGCGCTGGCAAGAATCTGGTGGGATGCTTCCATCAGCCGCGGCTTGTTGTGATCGACCCCTGCGTGCTGGAGACGCTTCCGAAACGCGAAGTAGGGGCGGGTTTGGCGGAGATGGTGAAGCATGGCGTCATCCTAGATGCCGACTACTTCGCGCGCCTGGAGCGCGGCATGCCTCGCCTCCGCACCCTGGATCGAGACGAGCTGAGCGAAGCGATTGCCGGCTCGTGCGCCCTAAAGGCTTCCGTGGTGGCGGCCGATGAGCGCGAAACTGGGCGCCGTGCGCTGCTGAACTACGGGCACACATTCGGTCACGCGTTGGAGACGGTGACCTGCTACCGGCGCTACAAGCATGGCGAGGCCGTGGCGCTCGGCATGGAGATGGCTGCGATGCTTTCGCGCGATCTCGGCTTGTTGAGCCAGGAGGATGCGCTGCGACAGCGCCAGCTGCTGCGCGCAGCCGGCCTGCCGGTCGCTGTGAAGCCGGGCGGTCAGATCAGTGTGGATCGTCTTCTGGCCGCCATGGAGCACGATAAGAAGGTGGCGCGGGGGCGGCTCCGATTTGTGCTCGCCACGCGCATCGGAGCGGGTGTGGTGGCGGATGACATTCCCATCGATGCCGTTCGTTCGGTGTGCCGGCGCTTCTTGGAGAGTGAAAGGTGAGGGGCGGCCATTTTGCGCCTGTGCGCCGGCCTGCCCTGAGACCAGGAGATGATCAGGAGAGGAATGAGGCTTCATCTGAGCACATTCGTGGACCTGCTGTTGGCACTCTGGAGCACGCTGGCGGTGGCACAGCACGTGGCTGTGGTGGCGTCGGCAGCGTGGGCGGTGCCCTCTAGCCCGAGGCTCGATCTCGCGCCTGGCTACTGGGTGGTTGGGCTCGCCTTGCTCCTGTGCGCTGGAGCGAGCCGGCTCTCCCTGGCCAAGGAGGTGCCCGGTGACAGGTAGGGTGATAGACGCGCGATACGAGGTGCTGGAGCGGGTCAATGAAGGCAGCTTCTTCACCATCTACAAGGCACGCGACCGTGTTCTCGACCGCACAGTTGCGTTGAAGGTCCTCTCGGCGCGGTTTGCCACGAACGCCCAGTTCGTGGAGCGCCTGCGCGCCGAGTTGTCCACTGCAGCGGCGCTGACGCACAGCGGGATCGCGCGGATCTATGAAATCGGCGAGATAGAGGGCCGTCCCTACGTCGCCACCGAGTTTGTGCGTGGCACGGACCTCAAGGAGCGGATTCGACGAGCGGCCCCGTTTGCGCTAAGTGACGCGGTTTCTCTGGCGATCGGGCTGCTTCAGGCGGTCGATTACGCGCATCGTGCGGGGACGGTTCACGGTGATGTCACCCCCTATAACGTGCTGATCACTCCCGAGCTCGATGTAAAGGTCACCGATTTCGGGATCAGCCGCGCGGCCGGGGCGTCTTCGCTATCGCACTCGAACGCGGTGCTTCGCGGTGTGCACTACCTCGCCCCAGAGGTTGCTCAGGGTGGCGAGGCCACCGTGGCATCCGATATCTATTCGGTTGGCGTGATACTGTTCGAGATGCTCACGGGCACGCTTCCCTATGCCGGCGATACGCCGATTGCCGTGGCCCTGAAGCACGCACAGGAACCGACGCCCTCCGCCAGAGCGGTCAATCCAAGCGTGCCTCGCGCATTGGATGGCATTATTGCCAAGGCGATGGCCAAGGATCCGGCGGCCCGCTACCCGAGTATGCTTGCCATGCTGCGTGACCTGAGACGCGCGGAGGAGTGCATCCGGGTGGGACGGCCCCTCTCGTGGTCGCCGATGGATGCGGAGGCGACGCGCGTGGAGAGCGACGATGAGGAGGATGCGCTCGTGGAGCCTCGCCGACGCTGGGATGGCTGGCGCGTCACCACAACGATCCTGACGTTCGTCGTGCTGGCCCTGGCCGCGGGTCTCGCTGGCTTCTTCTTCACCGGGTTTGGCCTGCCGAAGGACGTGGTGGTGCCCGACATCGTGGGCAAGCCGCGTTTCGAGGCTGAGGAGATGCTCCGCCAGGTAGGCCTTTCGATGAAGGTTGTGCAGGAGCAGCATAGCGACCAACCGGCGAATTACGTCATCTACGCCGCGCCGGAGCCGGGGCGGCAGGTGACGGAGGGCCGGGAGATTCGCGTCACCTTGAGCAGGGGCCCAGAGACGGTGCGCGTGCCGGATCTGCTGCACACCACTCTCGCGGAGGCCAAGCGGGTTCTCACGGAATCGGGCCTGAAGGCTGGAACGATTCGAGAACGGTATGACGACGTGGTTCCCAAAGGCCAGGTCGTTGCCCAGGATCCCGGACCCGACCGGCATGTCGTGCGCGGCACGTCGGTGATGCTCACGGTGAGCAAGGGGAATTACGTGCCGCCGGAGCCGGTTGCCACTCCAGAGGAGCCGGCCGTCGAGCAGCCGGAGCTCCAGGTCGCTCCCCCGCCACCACCGCCGGCCAAGCCGCAGCGCTGGGAGGTTGCGGTCGAAGTGCCTCTCAGATCGGAGGCGCAGAACGTCCGGATCGTCGTTGTAGAGGACGGCACCGAGAAGGTGGCGTATAACGCCGTCCACCCCTCGGGCGACAAGTTTGCCACGACGGTGGAGACCCGAGGTCCCGCTACCATCCGGGTGTATGTGGGCGACGAGTTGGTCCGAGAAGAGCGCGTGGGCGGGGAGGAGTGATCCCCGCCTGGGATCCCGACAAAGGAGAGGGCCGCGCGCACGCGCGGAGCTCGAAGCTCCGTGCTGCTTTCCGGCAAAGCCCTTTCGGGGCTTCTCCTCCCAGCCACCGCCGTTTTGAGACATCTGGGAGTATCCCCACCTAGCCCGGCAGGGCTTCGCTCGCAAGCAGCGCGGTGACTTATCGCCGCGCGCCGGGTTGCGCAATGCCTCCGAGGCTTCGGATTCCTTATCTCGGAATCCCAGGATCCCCGCTCACGGCGCGACGATTCGCCTTGCCACGCGATAGCAACGATGCCGATCAGGGCATGAA
>JAAZEM010000105.1 GCA_012512265.1 Armatimonadota bacterium
ACAGATTGAAGGTACTCCAGGCCGTCCCCGCCTCGACGCCGCGCAGGCCACCACGAGGGATGCTGAACCCGAGCACGATGACCGCCCTGGCATCCGGCTGGATGCTTACCGGGCTGGCCTCTGCCGGCAGGTTGGCAAAACGGTCGATGGAGGCGATGCCGACCAGATCGGCGCCATACTCCTCTCTCGCCACCCTCTTGATCTCCTGTGCATTCAACATGCGTTCCTCCTTGTGTTTCGAGACTCAGATCTCCCGTGGCCTCCTTGCCCAGGGCGGCCGGAAACCGGAAGCGGCTCCTAGAGATAAGGCTGCACATCGGGGCCGTATTGTGGTATAATGCCTTTGCGCGAATGGCATCGCCAACAAATGGTGGCTGCCCGAGAAAGGACCACTTGCATGAAACGCGAGTACACCGGCTTCACTCTAATTGAACTGCTCGTCGTAATCGCCATTATCGCTATACTGGCTGCGATCCTCTTCCCCGTCTTCGCGCGAGCGCGGGAGAACGCGCGCAAGAGCTCCTGCCAATCGAACCTGAAACAGCTGGGCATGGCCGTGCAACAGTATGCTCAGGACTACGATGAGACCTATCCGGGACTCTACATCTCATCCCCTTCCGCGGTCAGCTATGTGCTGCCGAATGGCACTACCTACACGAGTACCCATGTGCTCTGGCCAACGCTCATCTACCCCTATGTGAAGAACATCCAGGTGTACAACTGCCCCTCCAGCAGTTACAAGTGGACGGGCGTCTACTCGGGGACGATGTGCTACGGCATCAACGAGCAATCCTTCGGTTCGGCGGGCCGGGCCATGGCCGCGATCAACTATCCCTCGGAGCTGATGTATTTCGCCGATTCGAACACGGCGGCATCAAACTCGTATCGCTTCGATATCACCACGGGCAATCCCGATACCAACGGCGACGGGATCAACGACTACAAGATCGATATGCGCCATTCCGACGGCGCCAACGTCTGCTACACAGACGGCCACGTGAAGTGGATCAAGATCAACGCGGTGCCCGCGTACTCGACATCCAGCCGCTTCTGGCGCTACGACGCGCCGTAGACGGTTCTGCGCGCTGGTGGGACCGGCTGGCTCCAGTTTCCCAGCGCGCAATAAACAAGTAGCAACAGCAGCCGCCTTGCGCGAGGCGGCTGCCTTAGTATCCCAGAGCCGCTGGAGCTCCTCACCTATCCGGTGGGAGCAAGCACCACCCGCTCGCCCGGGTGCATCGGGATCTCCAGGAGCATGCCTTCGACCCGCTCCTCACCCGATGACCGGCGAATTCGCGCCGCCCCCGGCCACGGGTTGCGCACGCGGAAGACGCCCCCCGCCTCGCTCTCCACCGTGACGTGCTCCACGACGCCTTTCTCCCGGAGCGCGCTCACCAGGAAAGCGCCATCGGTGCGCATCCCCTCAAAGGAGACTCGCTTCCAACGGGCAGGCGCACCCGCAAAGAGGTAGTTCACCCCCCGGCGCGTATGCAACAGCATCTCCTGGACCGCCGCCACCGCTCCCATCCCCCCATCCATCTGCATCAGGTCCGGGCGGCTAGGGGGCCCCTGGATCGCCGGCATCCCCATCAGCGAGAATCCGGCTGCGGCGGCATCGTGCAGCGTGCCGTGCCCCTCGTTTGTATAGAACCGGTCGAACACCTCCAGGAGGAGCTCCGCTGCCTCGGCGTTCCCCACGCGACTGTGGATCATCGAAGCCCATGGCACGCACCACCCCGACCAGAGCCCCGGTCCCATCAAGATCCAGTGGCGCAGAGAGCGCTCGATGTGGCCCCGCCACACCGGGTCTTCCAGGTCGAGGATATCGAAGGGAGTAATCCCGGCGAGGTGCGAGTGATGCCGGTGGCTCTCCTCCAGAGGAGTGCCCTCCCAGAGGATGATCTGGCCATCCATCAGGCACGCCCGCGGCAGGCGTTCTCGGATCTCCCGCCAGATCGGCCGTGGCTCCTCGCCCAGATCGGCGGCGGCCTGCTCCAGCGCCTCGCAAAGCGCATGGATCGCGGCGAGCTGGAAGCTGGCATTGCGCCCCCATGCGTTCATCTGCGCGCCTCGATACTCCGGCGACACGCTCACCGGGAGGAGGAGCCTCTCTCCCTCGCGCTCCAGCATCTCCTCATAAACGCGCATCGCCCCGTGCATGAAGGGGTATGCGGTCTCGCGCAAGAAGTCGCGATCCAGGGTGTAGCGGTAGTAGCGGTACATCATCAGCGCCACCCACGCCGTACACCCGTGGTCGATGCTCCCGGTCCAGAACCCGCCCATGCAGGTACACCGGTCATCCACCGCGTGCGGGAGCATCACGCCGTCGTCGATGCCCACGAAAACCCTCGCATTGTGCCGCAACACCTCGCGCCACGAGTCGATCATCTGGAAGAGAGGGCGGAGGTTCTCCAGACGGTTCCCGTGGTAGGCAGGCTGGTAGCAGAGCTGCACGTTGATGTTGAAGTGATAGTCGTTCGACCAGGGGGGCAGCCGGTACTCCTCGACCCACGCGCCCTGCAAGGTGGCCGGCACGCCGTCCGGATTGGTGAAGGCCGCGAACTTGTACATCCCGTAATCGTACAGGAAGGACAAGGTCTCGTTGGGGATCTCCACGCGCGGCACCGTCGCCCAGTAGGCGTGCCACCAGCGCCAGGTCGCCTCTGTCTCCGCAGAGTAGCCTCGGGCAAGCGCCTCGGCAACCCGCCTGGCGGCAAGGTCGCGGGCGGCATTCACGCCCTCGCCGCGCTCGACGGCAAGAGCGAGAAGGCGTCTCTCCTGGCGGTAGCCGACGCAGAGCGCGGGATCCGCCGGGCAGGCCTGCACCCACCCGACGATCTCCCCTCCCTCGAGCACCACCGGCGGCTCGTAAGAGACTTTTTTCAGCTCCTCGCCCACGTACTCCCACGCGGGCACGCTCCGCGCCCGCGCGTCTTTCAGCGCGTCCGGCAGCAAGAGGAGCAGCACCGGCCGGTCCATCGCCATCACCACGCGCAGCGTGCACGTTTCGCCCGCTTTTTCGAGCGTCACCACCAGCTCGCCGCGCTCCATCTCGAGCGTGGCGGATTGTAGGGTGGCCCCCTCACCCAGGTGAAGGTCCACCCGACCCACGGGGAGGACCGTGGGCCGGCGCGGCTCGCCCTCGCGGACTTTCTCCTCGAACAGCGCGCGCAGGCGCTGCTCGTCGCCCTGTTCCAGGCACTCGCGGATGGCCCGGTAGGAGTGCTTCTCGGTCCACGGCATCCCGCCGCGGTGATCCCAGTGGTCGGCGCGGCCAAGCGTGATCCGCAGTTCCGGGCCAGCGCCCCACACGATCGCGCCAAGCGTGCCGTTGCCCAGGAGCACGCCCGTATGCGTCCGCGGCAGCGGGAACTCCCACGTGTGGGTCCTGCTCATGATCACTCCTTCGGCTTGATGAAGAGCACCTCAGCGCGCTCGATCCAGCCGGCGCGCAGGTCCACCCGGAACCAACCCTCGGTGTTCTTCTCATGGAACCGGCAGGGCGAGCGCTGGCCCAACTCCGCCAGGTCGTGCTGCGCCCACGTCTTGCCTCCGTCCAGCGAGACGATGATCCCGGTAGCCATCGGCGAGGCCGGCGCGCAGTGGGAGGCCAGGATGACGTTGTCCTGGATGACCATGTTGGCAGACTCCACCTCGGGGTTGAAGAGACGCTCGTGCCTCTCGGGATGCGTCAGGTCCTCGGGCGCGCACCGGAAGATCCCCCGGTCGTACGGCTCGGGCCCGTTGGAGTCGCTGATCCAGTAGAGCATCCCGTCGACGAAGGTGATCCCGCCTCCCTTATACCGCGAGTTGAGGTGGTCCGAGTGCACCACCTTCCAATCCCAGCGATCCGCCGCGGCGTCGTAGATGCCCCGCAGCCAGTGGCACTCGAAGCCCTCGGGCCGGTCGCCATCGCCGGTGCAGGCGTAGAACGCGTTCTCGTCGGGGTTGTAGGCGACGGTGTGGACGTGCCGGCAGATCACCGGGTTGTCCGGATTGCCGAGGAGCGTGCCCTCTCGGCCCCCGCCAGGCGAGCCGTTATCGCGGAAATAGGGGTTTTGGCCGAAGGCATAGGCGATCTTCACCGTCTCCCCGCCATCGACCGAGTAGTAGATGTTCGCCGGCGAAGCTCCGCCCAGGACGTTGCAGTAGTTTCCCCACACCAGCATCTCGATGCCGTTCACGTCCCACGACTTCACGCCGTTCAGCGGGTGGAAGTACCAGCCCGGGTTCTCCGGATTCTGCGGGGTGTGCGGGAGGTAATCGGAACCATCCGGGTTCTTCACGGTCACCGGATGGTAGCTCTTGAGGTTATCAGTGCTGAGGTAGAGCTGCGCGCCGGTGGCGAAGAGGATATTGCCATTCTTCAGGATGACGCTGAAGGTGATCTTCTCCGCCTCGGGAAACTCGGAGCTGTAGGGCCAGGTGTGGCCGCAATCCTCGGAAAGGTAGATCCGCCCATCCTTGAAGCCAAACGCCTTGTTATCACGCTGCGTGTCGATGTAGGGGCCTTCTGGCTGAAGCCGGTACCAGAAGTGCTCGGTCGAAGCGATCTGCGGTTGTACGCTCATCGATGTGTACCTTTCAGGCCCTGCTGCCGGGAGCGAGCCCGGCCAGCGCGGGCACTCCCCATCTGCTCCTCTTGCTCCTTCAGACCGGTTTGGAGCGCCTTGACGCGGGCTCGGGGCGTTGGGTAGAATGAAGCCGGCGCTCGCGCCCCACCCCGCTTTCGACGAATTGGAGGAGCGTCAATGAGGTATTGCATACGGATCTCGCTTCTCCTGCTGCTCTTCTCCTTCTCGGCGGGCGGGCTTGCCGCGCCCGCGACCAAGGCACTCGCCGGCATCCCAAACTTCCACACGGTCGCCCCCGGCATCTACCGCGGGGGTGCCCCGACACGCGAAGGCTTGAAAGCGCTCTCGAAGATGGGCGTGCGCACGATCATCGACCTGCGGATCGAGAAGCAGGCGAAGAGGGTTGAAAAGCCGCTCGCCGAGAAGATGGGCTTCACCTGGATTCATATTCCGATGGGCCGCGAGGCACCGACGGAAAAGCAGGTCGCCACCTTTCTCGCCACGCTCGCGAAGGCGCCCGAGAGGCCGGTCTTCGTCCACTGCCAGCATGGCGCGGATCGCACCGGGTGCATGATCGGGATCTACCGGGTGCAGGTGCAGAAATGGCCGTTCGAGCGTGCGTGGGCCGAGATGCTCCGGTACGGGTTCAAGCCCTGGCTTCACGAGCTGAAAGCCGCCGTGCGCTCCCGCGCCCGCTCCTAGTCCGCATTATTCATCAGAATACTTCGGGCTAGAGGGCATCGCCGGCCCCTCACCTTGGGAGGAGCCGGCTTTTCTGGCGCCGAATGGGTGTGGTGGATCCGGCTCGGACCGGCTCATGCCCCGGCATCACCCGGATCCGTTCACTTCATAGAGGGGTGGCCGGCACCTCAGACGTATCGTGGGTTCCGTGCCCCCTCGGCCTATTGAAAGTCACGCTTATGAGAATCCTTGGTATATTGGGTAGCCCACACACGAACGGTAGCACGGCAAAGCTGCTTGAGGCGCTCCTTGCGAGCGCGCGGGAGGCAGGCGCGCAGACAGAGCGCGTGGACCTCGCCGGCCTGAAGATGGAGTTCTGCCGTGGCTGCGTGCAGTGCTATCGAACCGGCCGATGCGTCCGCAAGGATGACGTGGAGCAGATCAAGGAGCAGATGCTCGCGGCCGATGGAATCGTTCTGGGCAGCCCCGTCTACATCCGAAGTGTGTCGGCGCAGCTCAAGGTGCTCATGGATCGATGCGCCTACTTCGTCCACTGCTTCTTGCTGGAGGGCAAGTATGGCGCCGCAGTAGCCACGGCGGGCGGCGCCGACCAGGAGGAGACGGCGGAGTTTGCCAACGGCTTCCTGCGCATGTGCGGTGCCTACACGGTAGGTACCGCCAGCGCCTTGAGCGATGGCGCCAACTCCGTGCGCGAGCCGGAAACCGCCCTCGCGCAAGCGGCGGCCCTCGGGCGCGAATTGGTTGCTGCCATCCGGGAGAAGCGCGTCTACCCAGATCAGGATGAGGAGCGCGCGCCCCTCTACGCCATGATGAAGGAGATGACGCTTGCCACCCGGGAAATATGGCCAGCGCAATACGCCGAATGGGCACGTCGAGGCCGCCTGTGAAGGAGTGAGCACTTTCTTAACACTCGCCGCGAAAAGAGGGTCAACGCAAAGGGCACCACGCCCGTCTAACCTGTAGCCGAACGCCCCGGCTCGCCGGCAGGGAGCGGAGAGATACCGCTCAGGCGCGTCGGGCAGGGGGGTGGGATCCGCCCCCTGGCAAGGGGCAGAAGATGCTGGAAGCAGGAGGTTTCCACCATGAAAAAGACTCTCGAGAAAGTAGCGTGGACATTCGCCGGCTCGGCGATCACTCTGGGCATTGTCCTCACCTATGGAGTGGCGACTGCCCAACAGCCGCCCGCCGGCCCTCCCGGCCCAGGTCGGCCCGGGGGAGGCGGTCGCAACTTCGTGATGGGCACGGTGGTGCAGACGGATCTGCAGCACAATGCGGTGCAGGTCAACACGCCCCAGGGACAGCGCTGGGTGCAGCTCCCGCAAGGGATGACGATCACGAAGCGCGAGACGGTTAGCCTGAATGATCTCGCGGTCGGCCAGACGATCACCGTGAGCGGCATACCGGCCGAGATCCTCGCCGACAGCCTGGAGATCGTGCCTGGCGGCGCTGCCACGCCAGGCGCCGCCGCAGCCCCCGGTGCCCCTGCAGCCCCCGGTGCCCCCGCGCCCGGCGCTCCCGCCGGCCAGGGCTTCCCCGGGCGCGATTGGATGCAGGGCCGGACCGCCATCACGGCCACCGTCGCCGCGGTCAACCCCCTGGTGCTGACCGGGCCGAACAATGCGAAGATCACGGTCATCACCAACGAGCAGACGAAAATCGCCCAGCGCAAGCAGGTCAGCGTGCAGGAGCTGGTAGAGGGTGAGCACTTCGCGGCCTTCGGCCAGCCGGATAACCGTGACGTCGTGCAGGCACGCACCGCTGTCACGGGTGCTTCGCAGGAGGACGTGCAAACCTTGATGCGCGACATGGGCCGCGACGGGATGGGATTCCGCGGGCCCCGCGGCGAGGGTGGCTGGCGCCCGGAAGGTGCCCGTGAGGGCGGCAGGCGTCCGGAAGGTGGCGCGCGTCCTGGAGGTGCACGTCCTGGAGGCGCGCGCCGCGGAGGTGCACGTCCTGGAGGCGCGCGCCGCGGAGGTGGCCAGGCCCAGTAGTAACCTCCTGATCTCCCCCGGGAAGGGTCCGGGCAGCGCGAACCCGGCCCTCCCGGGGCTCTTCTCTGTCCCAGGGCAAGCCGCTCCTCCTGCCATCCGCCGCCCGGATACAGCAGGAAAGCCGCTAGGGGGAGAAGAGCCCTACCGCCCCGTAACCACTTCCACGAGCCGGACGCGCTTCGCGGGCACGGCGAGCACCAGTCGGCCCCCAGCCGTTACCGGCACCGCCTCTCCCGAGAGCGCATCCCTCGCCCGCGTGGGTGCGCCCTTTTCCAAGAGGGCCGGCGCCAGGGAGACGGTCACCCCCGAGGCATCCTCAGCCGTCCAGTTGGCAAGTAGAAGAAGGAGCTTGCCCGGGCGCTGGTAGGCGCTCAGCTTCACCCCCGGGTGCGCGCACTCCAGACCGGCATCCTTCTTCCAGTAGGGGATGAAGCGCGTGTCTGCTTCCCCAATGCCGAACTCCATCAGCGCCCGGCGGTAGCTCGTCACGGTCTCCGTCTCCGAGAAGATCGGCCAGATCATGGCGTCGTGAGGCACCACGGCGGCCATCAGGCGGTGCGCCAGCTCCGGGTCCTTCATCCAGTTGGCGTTCATCTTGAACTGAGGTAAGACGACCACTGGAATGCCCCACGCCTCGGTGGCAAAGCTGGCGCGCCACTCCTCCGGCGTGGTATTCTCGCAGTAATCCGGATTCTTGGCCACGTCGTGATACCGCTCCTCGGCCAGCAAGAGGCAATCGCCATAGGTGGGCAGGGGTGGCACGCGCCCACCGCTCATATGCATGGTGATCCAGAAGGGCTGGCCGGTCGCCGCGAACACCTCACGCAGGCGGCGGTAGGTTTCGTGGCGCGCGCGCAAGGGATAGGTGGGCCGGCGCTTTCCGTCGCGGCCCACATAGCCGCAGCCGTGGGCGGCGTTCATGCAGCCGTAGGTCCAGGTGTCATCCAGGTAGATCCCGTTGCTCCCATACTCGCGCGCCAGGTGGGCCACATACCAGACAAACCAATCGCCGAAGGGGCCGTTGTGGCAGACAGAGGCGTTCGACACAGGACCGTAAGAGACGGCGCGCGCGCCCGGCAGCGAGCGGAGCTCCGCCTCGCGCATCCACAGATCGCCGAAGCTCTCCGGAAGGTAAGTCGTGTCGGTGTAAGGCGTGCAGAAGAGGCCATGCGCCTTCGCCCGCGAGATCATCTCGCGAAGCTCCTCGGGATCCTTGGGAAGCGTGCTGGTAAAGTAGTCGTGGTACGCATAGAGATAGCACACCTTCCCGCTCGGGCTTTTCCCTTCTACTTCAGGGCGCGGGTAGGGGTTTTTCCGCAGGTGGAGGAAGAACTGGGTGATCTCCGCGGAGGAAACCCACTGGTTCGCCCGCCAATCGGGCGCCAGGGGGCGGACCGGTGTGGCCTGGAGTCCAAACTCGATGGTAAACGGCTCTGTGACCTCGCGCGGCTGGCGGATCACGTTCATGCAGAGGAGCGCCGTACCACCGCGGCGCTCTACGGTTAGCGCCTCTTCGCCATCGGTATCCCAGTGCTCGTCGCTTTCGGCATACCAGCCCAGGCCGCGCTCTTCCGTACCGATCCAGATGGAGGGAAGAAACTCGCGGCGCCACACCACGCCCTCGCCGGCCGGCAGCGCGTCATAGCCAAGACGCTTATTGTCCACGCGCCCCATAGCGATGTAGGCCAGGTACCTCGCCTCGGCTTCCCGAATCGGAATCTCCACGCGCAGCCGCTCCAGGCGGACCGGTTTCTTGGGCTGGAAGCGAAGCGTCGTCCACAGGGTACCATCGTAACGGGCCACCACGGCGGTTTCTACCCCGATCCCGTCTCCATCCAGACCACCGGTGAGGCGCGCCTGCACCTCGGTCGCCCTCTCCAAGGCGACGCGCTTCGGGGCGAGCGCGCCCGCACCCTCGGCGACCACGCGCACCGCGCCGGTGAGCAAGGGGTGCCCGTCGGAGTGGATCTGGGAGGGCAGACCCGAGCCTTCCAGGAGGTACTCGCGGCCATACGGAGCAATGCGGGCCGGCTGCGCGCCCTGCGCCGGCGTCACCTTCAGCGGCGTGAAGGGCGGCAGCAACGTGTCCTTCTTTGCGATGCGCGCGGCGCTCTCCCAGGTCTCCTCCGTCTCCTTGCGCAGGGCAAGCGTCTCGACAGCCTGCGGCTTCCCGCCAGAGAAGAGCGTCAGCCGGGCCTGGTAGCGCCCCCGAGGAAGCGGCTTCATGTCGAGCTCGAGGAGCGTCGTCGTCTCCTTGAGCGGCAGGGTCTGTTCGGCCACGCGCTGGCCATCCCCCGAAAGGAGCTCGAGCCGGGCCGACTCCGCGGCTTCGCCCAGGGCATCGCGGTAGACGTGGGCGAGCACGCGCTGCCCCAGGATCGCGTGCGCCAGCGCCACCCCAGGCACGTCGCGCGGACTCTCTGCATCCGGCAACTCCGCCGGCTGCCCCGCCAGACGGGCCACCTCGTGCGCATCGAGCATCCGGTCGAAGATCATCGCCTCGTCCAGGAGCGTGCGCCCCCCGTTCGCCTGCCACACGCCGCCAAAGCGGATCGTGGGCTTCAGGAGCTTCCGGGGCATTGAGATGCCCAGCGCCGACTTAACCAGGCGGCCATCGACATAGAGGTGCATCCCTTCCCGGTGAGACCAAGCGCAGGCGACGTGGTGCCACTCGCCCGGCCTCCAATCGGCCACCGGCTGATAGCAATAGAGCTTGCCGCGCGGCCCATCGCCCGGATCGAGGAAGAAGGTGAGCCCCCAGGACGCGCTGGTGTACTTGTAGAGGCTGAAGAGTCCCCCCTCTTCCGGCCAGGCGTTGAAGAAGACGTGGTTTCGCCGGTCATCGCCCGACCAGTTCACCGGCTGCACCCAGAGCGCGATCGTGCCCCGCTCCAACGAGAAGTTGCCCTCGGTTGGATAGGAGAGGCCGGCGCTCCCCTCCAGGTCACCCACGAGGACCGCCTGCCCGGCGCGTCCGGGAACAATGCGAGGCTTTCCCTCCACCTGGGCGGTCTTCCCGCCGCGCCCCTCGATGGCATCAAACCCGTCATCAAAGGAGGCATAGAAGACACGGCCTGGCGGCACCGGCGCCTCGGCGGCGCCCACTCCATCGGGGCACCCCATCCATCCGAGAAGCACCAGTGTGAACGTGGCGCAGGCAACAGGTCGAATTCTTCTACTCAGGCTCTTCACAAGAGGGAAAGCGTCACGCATCAGATACTCCATTCAGCCACGCGGGAGGCGCGCGGGTGCTCACAGATTCGACATCGGGCGTCCCATCCCCTACCCCTGCGGGGCCGGGCCGGCGGCGACACCGCGGATGAACGCGCGGACGGCCCTCCGGGCAACGCCGGGCAAAGAGGAGATGGTCGCCGGACCGAGGAACGATTCAGGCGTGCCGCTGCCGGCCCAAGTGCCGCCGCGCGAGCGACGAGACAGCGCACCCGTGCCAGGCTCGTGTCCAGGCACGGCACGCAGGAAAGGACACGCGTGCGAACCACAGAAGCCCCTTCGGTGGATCACTTGAAGCGCCGGCGCCATCCCGCCATGCTCGATCTGGGGACGCTGGGGCTGCCCCTGCTGATGGATGCCGGGGTCGCCTTCGGCTTCGTGGGCTTCCCCCTGGCGGCAATCCGCCTGGGGGCCACCCCGCTCCACCTCGGGGTGCTGGGCTGTGCCTCTCCCGCCTGCTTTGTCCTCTCCTGCCTGCTGTTCGGGGGACTCTCCGACCGCTGGGGCCGGCGCCCGGCCACGATCGTCGGCGCGCTTGCCTACGCGCTCGCCTTCCTCGGGGCCTACCATGCCCACTCACTCACCGCGCTGATCGCGGCGGCAGGGGCCATCGGCACGGCAGGCGGCCTCTACTGGCCCTCCCTGGAAGCGACTATAGCGGATGCCTACGGCCACGGCCCGCTCGGCCGCGGGCTTCTTCTCTTCAACGTGGGCTGGACCAGCGGCATGATGATGGGAGCGATGGCAAGCGGCCGTCTGGCCGACGCGGGTTCCCAGCTCCCCTTCGCGGCAGGGGGCGTAGTCGCACTCGCGGCGCTTCCCCTCCTGTTTTTCTGGCCTCCGCGCCAGGCACCCTCGCCCATCCAGGAAGCCATCCCGGAAGAGGGGAAGGTGGCGCCTCACGTCGTCGATCACTACCTGACGCTGGCGCGGATTGCCAACTTCAGCGCCTTCTTCGCCGTGGTGAGTCTCCGGGCGCTCTTCCCCAAGCTCGCAACCGACCTCGGTTTCAGCGGCGGGAGCATCGGCATGTTGATCGCCATCACCTCGCTCGCGCAGGCGGTCGCCTTTATCCCGTTTGCCTTCTGGCGCCGCTGGCAGTACCAGCTGGGCCCCTTCCTGGTGGCCGAGGCGATGATGGTCATGGCGCTCCTCGGGATCGCGCGCGTCTCCTCCGCGATCGCCTTCGGGCTCCTTTTCGCTGTGGTGGGCGCGGCGTGCGCGCTCACCTACACCGCAAGCCTCTTCTACAGCCTGAACCGCCCCGCTGACCGTGGCAAGATGGGCGCCCTGCACGAGGCGATCCTCGGGAGCGGATCAGTTCTGGGGCCGATCCTCGGCGGCACGCTGGCGCAACACGCCGGACTCCGCTCTCCCTATCTCCTGGCAGCCTGCGTCACCCTGCTCGTCATGGCGCTCCAGCTGATCCTGCGAAAAGCACGCGCCCCTCGGCCATAGCCTCTGAAGCCCGTTTCACCCGGCGCCGCCCGGGGAAGATGGAACGCGGAGGTGGAGAATGGCGGAGCTGCTACCCGGAATACATGCCATTGATGGAGTCGCCATCGACCTGGCTGGCGCCGAGCTGCGTGTCCATCCCCTGCTGCTGGTCGAGGATGGGGCGTTGACGCTGATCGATGCCGGGCCCGTGGGGAGCGAGCGCCCGATTCGGGCCTATATCGAGGCGCTCGGCTTCTCGGTGAGCGACGTCGAGAGGATCATCGTAACGCACCACCACAGCGACCATACGGGAGGCCTCTCTCGTCTGGCGCAGGAGAGCGGCGCGGTGGTGGCCGCGCACTATGCGGAAGTCTCGATCCTGGAGCGGCGCGTGCCAGAGCCGGCGCGGCCCGTCACGCCAGAGGGCCTGCGCGCCCTGGGGATCGATATCGACGACGCCCAGTACCAGTTGATGCGCCAGTGGATGGCCAGCTTCACCCCGCCGGCAGTGAAGGTGATCGAGGAGCTCCAAGGCGGCGACATGCTGCCGATCCTCGGCGGGCTGCAGGTGCTCCACGATACCGGGCACAGCCCAGGGCATATCGCGCTCTTCGCGCCACAGCGCTCGGTGCTCTTCGCCGCCGACCTCTTCTACTACAACGGTCGCGAGATCCATATCCCGCTGCCGGTCTTCACCCAGGATGCCGGGCATGCCATCGAGACGATGCGCTCCATCGTGGAGACCCTCTCCTTTGATGTGGCGATCCCCTATCATGGGGTGCCCTTGATGGGAGAAGCTTCCGAGAAGCTGCGCCATGCCCTTTCTGGCGTGAAGAGCTCAGTCGGCCACACCCTGCCGGGCCAGGTGCTGGCCCCGGGTTAGTCAACAGGTTCGCGCGGGTATAGAACCCCGCCGGGGATGCCGGTTCAGTCCGGGCGGGCGGCCACCGCGAAAAGCCCGATGTTGCCCCAGAAGTAGCGGCGCTCCTCCAGCACGCGGGCGTCGTGGGCGCGCAGCCATGCCGCAAAGCCGCCGCCCGCCATCAGATGCCGGTAGCCCGTGTAGTGCGGCGGATGGATTCGCCCCGCCTGCCGCTCGACGAAGCGGAGGAGCGCCCCACCCAGCCAAGCAGCGCCACCTCCGCGCTCGGGACGGGTAAACTCCACCACGACCACCACCCCGCCCGGCCGTAAGACGCGGTGCGCTTCCCGCCACGCCAGCTCGCGCTGCTCCGCGTCTAGCTCGTGCAAGACCAGACTAAAGATAACCGCGTTGAACTCACGCCCAAACGGGATGCGCTCGGCGCTGCCGGCGAGGACGCAGAACCGCGGTGGCACCCCCGCGCGGCGCTCGGCCATAGAGAGCATCGTCCGCGAGGGGTCCATGCAGACGGTTGTGATCCCGGCATCGGCCAGGAGCCGCGAGAGTGCGCCCGTGCCACAGCCGACGTCGAGTGCCGCGCGGGTGCCCCGCGTGGCGAGCAGGCGCACCAGCTCGCGCCGGACTCCCCGCAGGTACCACTCCAGCACCCAATCGAGCAACGGCAGCAGAGCGGCCACGGGCTGATACTCATCCACCGACCGCCTCTCCTCTTGCGCCAATCCCCTTTCCTCTCCATCCATCGGCCCCCCACCCTGGCTCCTGCGGAGACGCATTCCGCATGCCGGACCTCATTGGCGAGGCGGAAGCCGCACCCGTGGTATTCGGCTCCCCCCAGCGGTTCCCTTCAGAATCGCCCCTTTGTCAGCGAATCCGTGGTCCCGCGCGGTGTTATCGCTCCTCCGAGGGTTAGGCGCTGGCTCTACGGGCAATAAGGAAAAAAGGGGGAGTCTTGATCTGGGAGGCCACCACCGTGCTCTCCCACACGCGGCGCCCCCATCACTGGGCCGTTCCCCGCCCGCGCGGCCCACTGGCACCAGGAGGAGAGATGGCCACTTACTCAGCCCTGTTCTCGCCGGGCCGCATCGGCTCGCGCGAGGCGAAGAATCGGTTGGTCATGGCGCCGATGGTGCGCAACTACGCGGATCGCGAAGGCCGGGTCACCCCGAGGTTCCTCGCGCACATGGAGCGGATCGCCCGCGGCGGCGTGGGCACGATGATCCTGGAGGCGTCTTACGTCACTCCCGAAGGGAAAGGCTTTGCCAATCAGCTTGGCATTCACTCCGATGACCTGATCCCCGGATTGGCGGAGCTAGCGCAGCTCGCACATGCCCAGGGGGCGCTGATCGGTCCCCAGCTGTTTCATGCCGGACGGCAGACCTCCGCCGCGGTGACCGGGACGCAGCCGGTTGCCCCCTCAGCGGTGACCTGCGCCACCGTCGGCGAGGAGCCGCGCGCGCTCAGCGTGGAGGAGATCCAGACGATCGTGGACGCCTTCGGGCAGGCGGCGCGCCGGGCCAAGGAGGCCGGCTTCGACTTCGTCGAGCTCCACGGCGCCCACGGCTACCTGCTGATGCAGTTTCTCTCGCCGCTCACCAACACGCGCGACGATGCCTACGGCGGCTCCCGCGAGAAGCGGATGCGCTTCCTGGAGGAGGTGGTGCGGGCCACGCGCGACGCCGTCGGTGCCGGCTTCCCGATCATCGTGCGCCTTTCGGGGGATGAGTTGCTGCCGAACGGCCTGAAGATGGAGGACACCATCGCCATTGCCCGGCGCCTGGAAGAGTTGGGAGTCGACGCGCTGCACATCTCTGCAGGGGGCTACGACTCGTATAACACCGGCCTGATGATTCAGCCGATGGCGATCCCCGATGGCCCACTGATTCCCTATGCGCAAGGCGTGAAGCAGGCGGTCGGCATTCCGGTGATCGCTGTGGGAAAGCTGCGCTCTCCCGAACTGGGCGACCAGCTCATTCGCGACGGCAAGGCCGACTTTGTAGCTATCGGGCGCTCGCTTCTTGCCGACCCGGAGTGGCCAAACAAGGCGCGCGAGGGCCGGCTCAAGGAGATCACTCCCTGCATCGCCTGCAACCAGGGATGCATCTCGCGCCTCTTTCTCCAGCGGGACGTCTGGTGCACCGTCAATCCGGTCACCGCGCGCGAGCTCGAGTTTTCCAAACCGGCGCCCGCCACGAAAAAGCGCGTTCTGATCGCCGGCGGCGGCCCGGCCGGCATGGAGGCCGCGAAAGTCGCGACAGAGCGCGGGCATTCGGTCGTGCTGTTCGAAGAGGATGATCACGTGGGAGGCCAGCTCATCGCCGCCACCGCGGCGCCCTTCCGGCCAGGGTGGGCCGAGCTGGACAACTACCTCATCGATGAGATGGTCCGCCTGGGCATCGATGTCCGTTTGAACACGAAGGTGACGCCCGACGTCGTGCGCCAGGAGAAACCGGACGCGGTGATCCTCGCCACCGGCTCCTCCGCCGTCACACCGGACTTCCCCGGGGTACAGCTCGCGAATGTCGTCATTGCCCGCGACCTGTTGGAGGGAAAAGCCACGGCGAAGGGCCGCGTGGTCGTGGCTGGCGGCGGTTGCGCCGGGGCGCAAACGGCCGAATACCTGGCCGAGCGCGGGCACCCCGTGGTCATCGTCGAGATGCTCGACGAGATCGCCGTCGATGCGCCGCGCGCCGACCGGGAGCTGCTGCTCGAGCGCCTGCGAAAGCGCGGCGTCGAGTTCCGGGTGAGGACGAAAATCACCGAGATGAAAGCCGGATCGGTGACCGTCGAGGATCCGCAGGGCACGCACGAATGGCCGGCAGACACCGTGGTGATCTGCCTGGGCTCGCGCGCCAACGATGAGCTGGTCCGCGAGCTCCAGGGCGTCATCGGCCACGTGATCAGCGCGGGCGACGCCGTCAAGCCGCGCCAGGTGACAGAAGCGATCGCGGAGGGAGCCCTCGCCGCGCTCTCGCTCTAATCGGGCAGGCGGGGTCGTTACCGGCCCCGCCCTCCGCGCCAGCCCTATGGAAGGGGAGCGACCGCGCGACGGTCGCGGGTGACGCCCAGGCGAAAACCAGCCAAGAAACGCGCGGCGGTAGATCACCGCGCTGCGTGTAAGCGAAACCCTGGCGGGCTGGGCCAGCCTGCACGCGCTGGCAACCAGTGCTGGCGAAGCCTGGGAGGGGGAGCCCCGAAGGGCCTTTGCTCAGAAGCAGCGCGGAGCTTCGAGCTCCGCGCCCGCATGCCGGGCTGCCGGCCCATCCCCATCCGCGCCTGTCCCTTCATACGCGAATGGGCCAGCCGAGCTGCCACGGTCGGTGCCATAAGCCGGGCATAGACAAGCGGGCGCGCCTTCCTATCGGAGGGCACGCCCGCGATGACTCCAAAGAGAGCTCTGCCGTCTCATGTTTTCGGCCGATTAGTGCCGGTTAGCTAAAGGCCTCGCGACCCTTACACCTCCGGTCTATCAACCTGGTGGTCTACCAGGGGCCTGAATGGAGACCTATTGTCTTGAGGCCGGCTTCGCGCTTAGATGCTTTCAGTGCTTATCCGTAACGGACGTCAGCTACTCTGCGGTGCGCCTGGCGGCACAACAGATACACCGGTGGTCCGCCCGCCCCGGTCCTCTCGTACTGGGGGCAGACCCTCTCAAGTCTCCCACGCCCACGGTGGATAGGACACGACCTGTCTCACGACGGTCTATTCCCAGCTCACAGACCCCTTTCATGGACGAGAAGTCCAACCCTTGGGACCTGCTTCAGCCCCAGGATGGGATGAGCCGGCAACGAGGCGCCACGTCTCGCCGTCGATGGGATCTCTCGGGCGAGGTGAGCCCTGTATTCCCGGGGAGCTTGTACCCGTTGTCCGATGGCCCTCCCACGAGGTACCATCGTGTCGATAAGCCCTGCTTTCGCACCTGCTCGAGCCGTCGCTCTCGCAGTCAAGCCGCCTTATCCCTTTGCAAGTCACTGCCTGATTTCCAACCAGGCTGAGGCGACCTTTGGTCTCCTCCGTTACTTTTTGGGAGGATGCCGATCCAGCCGGAACCGCTCACCAGCCGCGGTCTCGCCCCCTGCACAGGGGCGATGAGGACACGCGCCGAACGAAGGGTGGTATTCCACTTCTGCCCATCACTCACGCCTACCCGCGCGCTTGACGCGCAGGCAGAGACGACATCGGGCTCCCACCTAGATCTCTTCATCATTCAGCCGCACCCAACAGCTAGCTGCGGTAAAGCTCCACGGGGTCTCTCCATCCTACCGCGGGTCATCGGCATGTTCACCGATATCGCAATTTCGCCGGGTCCCTCGTTGAGACAGCGCCTGGGTCGTGACGCCATTGGAGCAGGACAGTATTTAGCTGTCAAGGAATCTTGCTACCTTCGGACCGCTTCCTGTCGCGGCCGCCGCTAACCAGGGTTTCGGTTCAGAGCCCGCGATGGGTTTCGCGAACCCATCCCCTTAGGTCCTGGCGCTGGGCAGGCGTCGGCCCCTATACGTCGTCTTTCTTGCGACTTAGCAGAGACCTGTGTTTTTTGTAAACAGTCGCCCAGGCCGTTTCCCTGCGGCTCCTCGTCCTCCCACAACCCGCGCTGGGGTGTGTTGAGAGGGTGGAGCGCCCCTTCTCCCGAAGTTACGGGGCCAATTTGCCGAGTTCCTTAACGAGGGTTCTCCCGCTCGCCTGAGGATTCTCTCCTCGCCTACCAGTGTCGGTTTGAGGTACGGGCACCAGGGGGTTCCTCCCGCGGCTTTTCTTGGCGGTTAGGTCCTGCCGGGTGGGCTACCAGCCGCCCCCCGGAAGGACGGTCCCACGTCCCCGCGGGATAGCCCTCGCCTGGTTCATCCGCCAGCCCATGGCAGGGATACTCCCCGCGTGTTCTGGCAGACTCTGGCGAGAGCAGTGAGGGCGCTGCGAGGCTGCGGATATCCCGGTTTCCCGGGAGGGCCGCCTGGCATTGTGCCCTGTGGTCCACCTTGCCCCTGGTGGGGCCGGAATGTGACCGGCTATCCATCGCCTACGCCTTTCGGCCTCGGCTTAGGCCCGCCTAACCCGCCGCTGACGAACATTGCGGCATAGGAAACCTTAGGCTTTCGGCGGAGGGGATTCTCACCCCTGCAACGCTACTCATACCGGCATTCGCACTTCCGTTTCGTCCACGCGTGTTTTCACACGCGCTTCACCCTACGACGGAACGCTCCCCTACCGACTCGTAATACGTCATGCGCTCCTCCCCGAAAAAGGGGGCCGGCAGCCGCAAGCTCGTCATCACCCGCCTCACCCGGCCCAGATCTCCTCAACGGAGTGTGTCTGTCACGTATTACGAGTCCCGCGGCTTCGGCGGCGGACTTAAGACCCGTGAATTTTCGGCGCAGGGCGACTCCCCCGGTGTGCTATTACGCACTCCTTGGACGATGGCTGCTCTCAAGCCAACATCCCGGGCGTCTTCGCCGTCCCACATCCTTTTGCTCACTGAGCCCGCACTTAGGGGCCTTAGCCGGCGGTCTGGGTTGTTTCCCTCTTGGCAATGGAGCTTATCCCCCATCGCCTCACTCCCGGGTTTCCGGTGATGGTATTCGGAGTTTGGTTGGGTTCGGGTGCCGGGTATGGTCCCTAGCGCCATCCAGTGCTCTACCCCCATCACCATGCGCCCGAGGCTGCACTGACATGCATTTCGGGGAGAACCAGCTATCGCCGCGTTCGATTGGCATTTCACCCCTCCCCACAGCTCATCCCATGGTATTGCACCACCAACGGGTTCGGGCCTCCACGAGGTGTAACCCTCGCTTCACCCTGGCCATGGGGAGATCACGCGGTTTCGGGTCCACTGCCGCCGACTACGCCCTCTTCAGACTCGCTTTCGCTGCGGCTACGGCCTCTCGGCCTTAACCAAGGCCAGCGACAGTGACTCGCCGGTTCCTTCTGCAATAGGCACGCCATCATTCCCACTCTACGCCACAGCATGGCATAGAAGGAACTCTGACTGCCTGTAGGCATATGGTTTCAGGTTCTCTTTCACTCCCCTCCCGGGGTTCTTTTCACCTTTCCCTCACGGTACTCTTCGCTATCGGTCGCCAGGAGTATTTAGCCTTGCGAGGTGGTACTCGCGAATTCGCACAAGGGCTCCCGTCCCTCGTGCTACTCGGGGTAAGAGGCAGATCGTTCTAGCAGCTTTGGCTTACGGGGCTTTCACCCTCTGTGGCGCCCCTTCCCAGAGGCTTCAGCTAGCTGCCCCCAACGACCCGCGGAAGCAGATTTCTGCCTTCTCTTCCCCACGACCCCCGAGCCTGTACCCCCACACAGGGGCCAGAACCCGAGTTTAGGCTGTTCCCTTTTCGCTCGCCGCTACTGGGGGAATCGCATTTGCTTTCTTTTCCTCGAGCTACTGGGATGTTTCCGTTCGCCCGGTTCCCGCGGGAAGACAACGAGTTCTTCCCGCAGGGCGGCATGACCCGCCCTGGGTTACCCCATTCGGAGATCCCCGGTTCATAGCCTGCCACCGGCTTCCCGAGGCTTTTCGCAGGGTGGCCGCGTCCTTCATCGGCTCTGGCGCCAAGGCATCCACCATATGCCCTTGGTGAACATGATCCGACAGATGCTCTCTTTGGTTGTCAAGGTGCCAGCCACCCTGGCTCCCCAAATAGAGGCGTGTCGCCGGGCCCTCCAGGCCCGAGTGTGTGGCACCTCAAGGATCTCTGCCGCACCTCGCAGTACGGCGTCTTTGCCCCCCCTTCAACCTCCTCGTCAGGGCTACCCCTGGACGCGCACCGATGGGTCATCATGGCCCATTCGGTAGGCGCGGCTTCAGGGCAACCCACCTGGGAGGTAGTGGATGGCAATGTGAACGGCATCCGGGAACGTATTCACCGCGGTATGGCTGACCCGCGGTTACTAGCGACTTCAGGCTTCATGCAGTCGGGTTGCAGACTGCAATCCGAACCTTGGTCCGCTTTCTGAGCTTTCCTCGGCCTCGCGGCGTTGGTTCTCTCTGTACGGACCACTGTAGCACGTGTGCAGCCCAGGGCATCCGGGGTGTACGGACTTGTCGTCATCCCCTCCTTCCTCCCATGGCCTTCCCACTTCCGTCATCGCGAGAAAAACAGAAGCAAGACCACGGCGGTCCCCGGTGAGTTCCCGGCATGTGCCCTTTCGGGCACACCCGCTGGCAACACCGGGCGAGGGTTACGCCCGTTATGGGAGTGAACCCAACGCTTCACAGCACGAGCTGACGGCAGCCACTCGCCACCTGTGCCCCGGCCATGTTTCCATGGAGCCCCGATTTCTCGGGGGGTCCGAGGCATGTCAAGCCCTGGTAAGGTTCTTGGGACCTCATCCAATTAAGCCACGTGCTCGGCCGCTTGTGCGGATGCTCGCCAATTCCCTTGATTTTCAGCCTTGCGGCCGTACTCCTCAGGCGGGACACTTATCGCGTGAGCTTCGTCCTGGAAAAATCAGCCGGCCAACGGGGCCGGGGCTCCCCAGGACCAGTGTCCATCTCTTACGGCCGGGACTACCCGGGTCTCCAATCCGGTTTGCTCCCCCGGCTTTCGCGCGTTCAGCGTCAGGGACATTCCAGAGAGCTGCCTTCGCCTTCGGTGTTCCTCCCGGTATCAACGCATTTCACCGCTCCTCCGGGAATTCCACTCTCCCCTCCTGCCCTCGAGTGAAGCAGTATCCCCCGCGCGGCCCTCCGGTGAAGCCGGAGGATTTGACGGAGGACAGACTTCACCGCCTGCGCGCCCTTTACGCCCAATGAGCATGGACAACGCTCGCACCCTACGTCTCAACGCGACTGCTGGCACGTAGTTAGTCGGTGCTTTCTCGGGCGCTACCGTCGGGACCGGGCGCACCCGGTCTTTCTTCGCGCCCGAACAAGGGTTTACAACGGTGCAAAAAGCCGCCTTCTTCCCCCACGCGGCGTCGCTGCGTCAGGCTTTCGCCCATTGCGCAAGATTCCCCACTGCTGCCGCCTACGTCCCCAGTCTTCCCAGGGACTTCGGCGCCGGGCCCGTGTCTCAGTGCCCGTCTGGCTGGCCGTCCTCCCAGACCAGCTACCCGTCATCGGCTTGGTGGGCTGTTATCCCGCCAACTACCTGATAGGACGCGGGCCCCTCCGGAAGCGAGTCCGAAGACCCTTTAGTCCGTCACCATGCGGCAACGAACAACACGGCGGATTACCCCTCCTTTCGGAAGGCTATCCACCTCTTCCGGGCAGGTTGCCCACGCGTTACTCAGCCGTTCGCCGCTTCGCTGATGGTCTCGTGTTGCGCGCGGTAGAATCCGCCTGCCTGGCGCGGGAGTACCCCCTGCCAGCCCCCGCCCTCGCGGGAACCAGAGGCACCTCCGGCTGCCATCGCCGCGTTCACCTCTCGCGCTCCACGACACCTCAAGCGTCGCTCGACTTGCATGTGTCAGGCACGCCGCCAGCGTTCGTCCTGGGCCGGGATCATGCCCGTTGCTCGATTGCGCTTCCGAGATAGCGACTCCTCGTCGCCATCCCCTCGCTCCTGCCTGAAGATTCCGGCGACACATCCTCTATTCGGTTGTCAAGGTCGCTTCGTTTCTGCCAGGAGTGTACCCTGGCCGACACGCCGGTAAACACAGATTATTTGTTTGCGTCATCTGACAAGGGGGATGGCTTTCCCGGTGCCGGTATTTCGCGGGATCTCCTCGATAGTGGCTAGCATCCGGTAGGGATCCGGGCGCGCCGGCGACTGGCGGTTTTCCCGGCGATCCGGGGTTTGGCCACGAAGCTGTTGGGGAATGAGCAACCAACGCGCGGACCCAAGTGCGCCCGAAGGGGCGCCGAGGGGTCAATGGCAATCTCGAGAGGTCTGGAGGGAACCCGGCCGGCCCGCCGGCCCTGTGCGGAAACGCTGGTAGTGGGGGCGATCTGCCTGGTGGATCTGGTCGTCACGGCGGTCCTGTTACACCTCGGCCTCGCCGAGGAGGCCAACCCAATCATGGGCTACTTCGCCAGCTACGGGATTGCGGCGTTCTGCGTGGCGAAGCTCCTTTTCGTAATCCCGCCCCTCCTCGTTGCGGAGTGGTATCGACGTTGGAACGACCGCCTCGTACGAACGATGCTGCGCGTGGTGGCGTTCACCTACCTCGTTGTCTGGGCGGGTGCTACCCTGACGCTCAATGCGCACCTGCTTGGGCTGTAGGCGCTGCGGCGGGGCTCACCGCACGGATGCTGGTGAGGCCCCGCCTGGAGCACATATAGGGTCTCCACACAGCAGCCCACCCTATCCGTTGCGCCCGGCGGCACGACCCCACCGTGTCCCCTCGTTGACTCGCGGCCCCTTTTTATGCTAAACTCAAAACGGTTTTGGCCCCGCCCGTGCAGCGAGCGCGGGCAGGCCCTGGCGCAGAAGCAGAGGGGGTTGTGTGAGGCACGTGGTCGGTCGCGGGCACGAGGCCTGCCCGGCGGCTGGGCAGCCACCATTGGTGATTTTCGATCTGGACGGCGTCATCTACCGAGGCGATACCGTTCTCCCCTATGCTGCCGATGCGGTGGCCACGCTCCGGCGCCGCGGCGCTACCGTTTTCTACCTCACCAACAACTCTACGCGCACACGCGAGAGTTACTCACGCAAACTCACGGAGATGGGAATCCCCACCCATCCCAACGAGATCATGACCTCCGCCTACGCGACCGCCCTGTACTTCCTCGAGAATCATCTCGACGGCACGACGGCTTACGTCATCGGGGAAGAGGGCCTCGTCGACGAGCTCACGCGCGCGGGCGTGCGAGTCTTGCGCGGTGATGAAAACGGTCCCGTGGAATCGGTCGTTGTCGGTCTCGACCGCGAGTTCACCTATCGCAAGCTGTTGCGTGCTCAGCAGGCGATCCTGGCCGGCGCGCGCTTCATCGCCACCAATGGAGACCTCACCTTCCCCGTAGAGGAGGGCAAGGTGATCCCGGGTGGCGGCTCCCTCATTGCCGCGGTGCAGGCCGCCACATCGAAGGCGCCCCTGATGATCGGCAAGCCGGAGAGCTATGCCGTAGAACGGATCCTCCAGATCACAGGGGCATCACCGGAGCGGACCTTCATGGTGGGGGACCGCATGGATACCGACATCCTGGCCGGACGCCGCATGGGCCTGCACACGGTGCTTGTGCTCACGGGTGTGACGCGCGCCGAAGACGTGGAGAGCGCGCCGGAGGAGATGCGCCCGGAGATCGTGCTGCCCGATCTCGCCCGTCTCCCGGAGGTCGTATGCACCGCGCCATAACTATCGCGGCCTCCGACTCCGCCGCGGCGTCGGGGGTGCAGAGCGATCTGAAGGTGTTTGACCGCTGCGGCGTCTACGGCGCGTGCGCAGTCACCACCATCACCGCGCAGGACACCTTCACGGTGCGAAGGCTCTACAAGCTGCCGGCTAGCATCGTGGGCGCGCAGATCGACGCGGTCACCACCGATCTGGGCGTGGGCGCGTGCAAGATTGGTTGGTACTATTCCGCCGAGCTCACCACGGTGATTGCTGGCCGGGTGCGCCGTCGCTCGCTGCATCCAGTGGTCCTCGATCCATCTCTTTGGTCGGAGCGAGGGATGGCATTGACGCCGCCGCGCACGATCAAGCGCATGATCCGCGAGCTTTTCCCGGTAGCCACCGTCGTGACCGTTACCGCGCGCGAGTTGAAGGTCTTGAGCGGAACTCCGGGAGAGACCGCGGAGGAGCTTGCCTCCGCGGCCGCGCGTATCCGCGCGATGGGCCCTCAGAGCGTGGTTGTGGAGGATGCGCCCGCGCCGGAGGGCAGCACCGTGCTGGTTTTTGATGCGCGCGGCGCGGAGCAGGTGGCATCGGGTCCGGCGCGAGGGGTCGTGGCCGGCGCCGGCTCGATCTTCTCGGCCGCGCTCACGGCGGCGCTGGCCCGGGGCGATGATCTCCGCCAGGGCGCGCGCTTCGCTGCCCGATTCCTGGAGGCAGCCATCGGCAACGCCGAGGTACTTGGCAAAGGGCTGCCCGTAGCAGCCACATTACCTGTCATGGAGCATCAACCGCCTGGTGAAATCTGACGGCTGGGCATCTATGTTCTTTCAGCACGAAGGGGCCTTCTTTGGGTTTGTTCATGGCGGCGCACGCCGTGGAGGCGCCCGGCTCATCTCTTCCAAACCGGAGCAGGCCTGAAAGGGGAGAGCGGGAGTGGCGAAGTTTATCTTTGTGACTGGCGGGGTCGTCTCATCTATCGGGAAGGGGATCACCACCGCGTCACTGGGCCGCATGCTGAAAAACCGCGGCTACAAGGTGGCTCTGCAGAAGCTGGATCCGTACCTCAACGTGGACGCGGGTACGATGAACCCCTATCAGCACGGCGAGGTATTCGTCACCGACGACGGCGCCGAAACGGATCTGGATCTTGGGCATTACGAGCGCTTCGTGGACGTCAGCCTGAGCCGCAACTCCAACATCACCACGGGGGCGATCTACGGCGCGGTGATCGCCAAGGAGCGCCGCGGCGATTATCTGGGTGGCACGGTCCAGGTGATCCCACACATCACCAACGAGATCAAGGAGCGGATCCACCGCATCGCGCAGGAGAGCGGCGCCCACGTGGCGATCGTGGAGATCGGGGGCACGGTGGGTGACATCGAGGGCCAGCCGTTCCTGGAGGCGATTCGCCAGTTCAAGAAGGACGCCGGCGCCGACAATGTGCTCTACGTCCACGTCACCCTCGTGCCAAGCGTCGGCCCCTGGTCCGAGATGAAGACGAAGCCCACGCAGCACAGCGTGATGATGCTCCGCCAGATCGGCATCCAGCCAGATGTGCTCGTCTGCCGCACCAAAGCCCCCTTGAGCGAGGAGATGCGCGACAAGATCTCCCTCTTCTGCGACGTGCCGAAAGAGGGGGTCGTCGAGGCGCGCGACGTCGATTCGATCTATGAGATCCCGCTCGTTTTTGAGGAGGGCGGCTTCGGCGAGTATCTAGTGCGCGAGCTGGGCCTGCCCGGCGGCCGGCCGGAGCTGACGGCGTGGCGGCGGATGGTCGAGACCATCCACCGGCCCAGCCGGCACACTCGGGTTGCCCTGGTGGGGAAGTACACCCAACTCCGCGATGCCTATATCAGCGTCGCTGAGGCGCTCCAGCATGGAGGGATCGCCAACGACTGCGGCGTCGAAATCGAGTGGGTCGAGTCCGAGGATCTGGAGCGCAGAGACCCAGAGGAAGCGTTCGCCGGATGCCACGGCGTGGTCGTCGCCGGCGGGTTTGGCGTGCGTGGGATCGAGGGAAAGGTCCGGGCGATCCGCTGGGCGCGCGAGACAGGCGTGCCCTTCTTGGGGCTGTGCCTGGGGCTGCAATGCGCGGTGATCGAGTATGCGCGCAACGCCTGCGGCCTGGATGGCGCCTCTTCGCAAGAGTTCGATGAGGACTGCGCCCACCCGGTGATCCACCTCCTCCCCGAGCAAGAGGGCGTGACCGACCGAGGAGGAACGATGCGGCTTGGCCAGTGGCCTTGCCGCTTGAAGGAGGATTCGCTGGCGGCTAAGCTCTACAAGACCACCGAGATCCTGGAGCGGCACCGCCACCGCTACGAGGTGAACAACGCTTACCGTGATACGCTCACGGCGCATGGGCTCTCGATCAGCGGGACCACGCCGGACGGCCGTCTGGTGGAGATCGTAGAGCTGCCAGATCATCCCTTCTTCATTGCCACGCAGTTCCATCCGGAGTTCCGATCGCGGCCTAACCGCGCGCATCCCCTCTTCGCCGGAATCATCAGGGCCGCGCTGGAGCATGCCGAGCGATGATCGACGCACAGTCTGTGCGCCTCCGGTCGGCCCGTTTGCGCTGGCGGCAGGGGTCGTTCAACCTGGCGCTCGCCGTTCTTGCCGCCTGGCTTTTCCCGGAATGGGACTCCAACTTTATCGTGCTGGGCCTCTTCCCGTTCGGGGTGCTGCGCCTGGCGCAGGGCATCGAGCTCCGCCTCGGCCTGGTTGCCGGAGGCTGGACAGACATTCCAGCGACACCGCCCGTCCTCGGGTGTTGGGCCGCAGCCGCGGTCACTCTGCAGCGGCTGATGGCCCAGCGGGATCCTACGGACGCCGGCTGGTTTCTTTTCTGGCTCGCATTGGGGATCCTGCTCTATGCGGGAGGTCGCTTGCTGCAGATGCGTTACTATGCGCGCTACCAGCGCCGGCAGGTGCCATTGCACCCGGATGAGCCCAAAGGAGAGACCGAGTGATACGCGTCGGCGTGTTGGTTATCAGTCAACGATCCGCCCAGGGTCAGGTGGAAGATGAATGGGGGAAGCGGCTTCGCGAGTTGCTCCCTGCTGAGGAGTACGAGGTCGTCGAATACGCGATTCTCCCGGACGAGGTGGAGACGGTGCGGGTCACACTGCGCGAGTGGGCGGCGCGGTGTGATGCCGTGCTCACCGTCGGGGCCACAGGGCTTGGCCCGCGTGATATCACGCCTGAAGCGACGCGCAGTGTGCTCGACCGGGAATGCCCTGGCATCGCCGAGGCGATCCGCGCGCGCGGCTATAGCAAACGCCCCAGCGCCATCCTCTCTCGCGGATTGGCGGGCACCATCGGCTCCTGCCTGGTCGTCAACCTCCGGGGCAGCCTGGAGGGCGTCGAAGATGGTGTGGAGGTACTTCTGCCGATCATGCCGCAGGCGGTGGAGGTAGTGCGCAAACTCGCGCAGCAGCACTAAGCCTGTGAGCGTGGACCACGCCCGGGCGCGGGGCTGGAAGCTCCGTGCTACTACCCGGCAAAGCCATTTGGGCTCCCCCTCCCAACACCCTACCTTGGGTTACCCGGGAATGTAGCCCTACCTAGCCCGTAGGGCTTCATACACAAGCAGCGCGGAGCTTCTAGCTCCGCGCCTCTGCTGTTCGCCCGATTTCCGTGGCAGGGCGAACACTAAAGGTTCGCCCCCACCAACCGTTCGTCCTCGCTAAGGGTTCATCTCCGGCGCTGTCCCGGAGGGAGAGGTCCCGCGCGCAGATTCATTCGCGCACGCGGCGCGCACCCCGATAGCGGCTGGCGTAGTATTTGGACGAGAGACTGTCAACGACGACGCCGCGGCTTGGATTTGAGGCATGCACAAACTTGTCGTCGCCGATGTAGATCCCCACATGCCCAACATAGCGACTGCCCCGGCCAAAGAAGACCAGGTCGCCTGGCTTCAGGTCCTTGCGCGCGACCGGCTCGCCGCACTTGAATTGGGCTGCGGAGGAGTGGGGCAGATTCACGCCCATCCGCTTGTAGACATACTGGGTGAAGCCGGAGCAATCGAAGCCGCCACGCGAGGAACCGCCGTATCGATAGCGTGACCCACGCAGTTTCAGCGCCTGTTGGACCGCCTTGCTCTTGATCTTGGCGCTCGCCTCGCTATCGCTGACCTTCGTCGCCTCCTCTTCGCGGGCCTCGGCGACAAGGCGCATGATCAACGCATCGGTTGCCTCATCGGTGGTCGGTGCCAACTCCAGGACGAGGGTCTTCTCCTCGGCGGTATCAGAGTGCGTTGCCTGATTGGCGGCCGGGGCCTCGGCCTGGGCAACGCGCACCGAAATGCGTTCCGGAGCACTCTGCGCAAGAGCGGATGCGGCAAACAAGAGTGACGTCGCGGCAGCGACAATGCGTGTGCTTTTCAGACTGGTCCCGGTCAATACCTCATGTCCCTTCCTTGCGGAGCGGCATGGCTCGGGGATGACCGATGGAAAGCTGATAGTGGCTGGCTGTCCTGAAGGATGGCACCAACTCTACCCGCCGGCCCCGCAGTACTGCCTGAACTGTCTCTTATGCCCCCCTCGGGCGTGCCTGCCCGGGTTTCGGTGGGGATCCGGCCCATCCGGGTCAATAACTTGTTATAGTATACCGGAGTCGCCGCCCGGGTGTCAACCCCTTGTTGTGGCAAGCGCCGTTCCATGCCCCGGCTGGTCAGGCTGGAGCACGAGCCGCCCGCCCTGCTGGACGAAGCCCCCTACCATGCGCGTGTCGCCCGTCAGGAGATGCCCGTCGAGGTCGATGAAGGAGAACCCGCCCACTCCGGCCGCCAGATGCGCCGCGACGCTGATTCCCAATCGAGACTCCAACATGCAGCCGATCATCAAGTCGCAGCCCGCGGCCCGGCAAATCGCCGCGATATCGAGGGCGCCCAAGACGCCCGCCTTCATCAGCTTGATGTTCACCACGTCGGCCGCGCCGGCTTCTATGACCCGCCAGGCATCCGCGGGGGTGATCACGCTCTCATCGGCCGCCACCGGCACGGAAACGCGCTCGCGAACAAAGCGCATTCCATCCAGGTCATCGCGATGCACCGGCTGCTCGAAGAGGGAAACCGGCACGCCCGCGGCCAAGAGCCGATCAAGGAGCGCAACGGCTTCCTCGGGGCGGAAGCCCTGGTTGCCGTCCAGACGGATCTGCGCCCCCGGTGCCGCGCGCGCCACGGCCAGGACGCGCTCAAAGTCCTGCCCGCCCAGCCCGATCTTCACCTTCAGATCGGTGAAGCCCGCATCGAACGCGCTGCGCGCAACATCCGCGGCCTCATCGGGAGGCACGATGGGAACCGTCACATCGGTCACCACCTCAGACGCCATTCCCCCGAAGAACTGGTAGAGAGGCGCCCCCAGGTGGCGGCAATAGGCATCGAGGAGAAGCGCTTCCAGTCCGGCGCGGGCGGCGTGCGCCTCGGGATATGCGCGGTGGAACGCCGCAGAAATCGCCCGGTAGCCGGCAACATCGGCGCCCTGGAGGTCCGCGGCAAACGCCTCAAGAACGCGGCGCGCTCCCTCCTGTGTCTCGCCAGTGACGTAGGGCGCCGGGGCAACCTCGGCCAGACCCGTGGCGCCACCGGCGAGCTCCAGGGTAAGCAGCAAGTTGTGAGCTTCGGTGCGGCGCGCCTGCGCCGTCCCGAACGGTCGCGGCAGCGGGATATCAAATGGTTCCACGCTGAAACGCACGACCCTGGTGGAGCCCATTCACGCCTCCGCGATCCCAGCACCGTCCTCGGCGCTACACACGTAAATCTCGGGGGTGCGCCCCGTCGCCTGCTCGTACGCCCGCGACACCTCCGCGCGGAAGCGCTCCACCGCGTCCGCGCGCACCAGGCTGACGGTGCATCCCCCAAAACCGGCACCGGTCATGCGCGATCCGAGGACGCCCGGCACCGCCCAGGCCGCCTCGACGAGGATGTCCAGCTCGCGGCAGCTCACCTCGTAATCATCGCGCAGGCTGATGTGCGACTGATTCATCAGCTTCCCGAACGCCTCCAGGTCGCCCGCGCGAAGGGCCTCGACGCTGCGCAGGCAGCGGTCGTTCTCCGTCACCACGTGCCGCGCGCGCCGGCGCGTGACGTCTGCCAGAAGGTCTCCGTGCGCCGCCAGTTGCTCAGGAGTGACGTCGCGTAGGGCACCGATGTTGGAGAGCCGCCCGGAGAGGAGCACCACCGCGCGCTCGCACTCGGCGCGCCGCTTGTTGTATTCTGAATCGACCAGCCCCCGCTTCACCTTGGAGTCGGCGACGACGATGCGCACCTCATCTCCGCCGACGGGCACCGGCTCGTAGCTGAGCGTGCGGCAGTCAATCAGGAGCGCGTGCCCTTTCCTTCCAAGACGGGAGATAAACTGGTCCATGATGCCGCAGTTGACGCCCACGAATTGATTCTCGGCCTTTTGCGCCAGCCGGGCCGCGGAGACAGGCGCGATCTGGAAGCCGGAGACCGCCTCGAACGCGAGCAGCGCCCCGATCTCCATCGCGGCGGAAGAGCTGAGCCCCGAGCCGAGGGGCACATTCCCCTCGATCACGGCGTTCATCCCACGCAGCACGTGCCCCGCATCCTGGAGCACGGCGGCGATCCCGCGCACGTAGTTGCTCCAGGGCTGATCCGCGTCTTTCGTGATGTTGGAGAGCGAGAATTCCGATTCGGCATCGAAGTTGAGCGACCGGAGGACCACCTTGCGGTCATCCCGCGGGCTCACGGCAAAGCGAACCTCGCGGTCGATGGCAACGGGGAAGACAAAACCCTCGTTATAGTCGGTATGCTCGCCGATGAGGTTGACGCGACCGGGCGCCCGCACCAGCGTGCACTCGCCACCGAACACGCGCGCGAACTCGTCTCGAACTGCTTGCATCCGCGTTGTCATCAATCAGGCCTCCAGACCGGCATCATACTTCGATGGAGATAGGAACCCCCTCCACTCCCAGAGTCAGTTCGCGGGAGTGGAGGGGGTTCCTGCCCGCTCTCACTTCACCGGGATGAGTAGCGCCTCCTTCGAGGGGGCGAGGAAAGGCGGCACCACCCGCAGATCGACGTAGTGGTCCTCCATCGCCAGCTGCGTTGGCTTCTCCAGGCGGAGGCACCACGCCTCACCCGCCGAGGGCTTCGCCAGCTTCACCTCGAACTGATGCGTCTGCGCCGCGTTATCCACCTCTTGGACGACCTTGCCGGCCGGATCCAGCAGCGTGGCCTTCACCGCCTCGCCGAGGCCCTCGCCGAAGACGCGAACCGCGAACTCCGACACGCCCTCCGGCACCCAGAAGTAGTAATCGCCCGGCGAAATGTAGAGGCGAATCGACTGACCATCGCCGCTGAGGCTCACCGCGTGCGAGCTCTCCAGCAGGCGCACGTAGTTGCCACCGGGATCGGCTTTCACGCGGTAGAGGCCGGTCTCCGGCGCCGTGAAGCGCACCTCACCCTCCTCCTTGAACGCCACCTGGGCGCGCTGGACTTCCTGGCCCGAGGGCCCCGTCACCATGACCGGCATCGTCCTGCCGGAGTATCTCCCGACCTGCCCGTAGGTGAAGCGGAGGCTCACCTCGTCGCCCTGGCGGGCATACAGCACATAGTTGCCACCCCGGCGCTGGCGAGCCGAAGCGAAGTTGCGCTTTTCGGCCGGCACAGTCTCCTCAAGCGGCTTGAAGGTGACCCCCTTCATCTCGAAGCGCGGGAGGACCCGAAGCCGCATGATCGGCATCCACTGGGCCAGCAGCTCCTTCGTAAGCGGCGTCTCCTGGCGCTTCCCGTCCTTCTCCAAGAGAAGCGTTCCCGTCACCTGCTCGATGCCCACGCCGCCAGCCGAATCGACATACTTCATCGGAACGCGGTCGACCGAATCGCGGATCACGCACCTGTCAAACTCCACGCCGCCAATCGGGTCGCCAGCGCCCTGGCGGGCCATTAGGACAATAGGCGCCTGGTTGGCCGCTTCCGCCGCAGGGTTCACGACGGTGCACTTCTCGAAGCGAACCCGGCAGCCATTCGCAGGCTTGTCAGACACGTTAATTCCCGCGCCCTTGCTCGCCTCGAAGTGGCAGTTGATGAACTCGATCGTCCCCTTCACGGCGCCATCAGGAGTGTTCGCGGTGACCACGCACGCAGACGAGAGCTGGTCGCCAATCGCCCTGCAGTTCTCGAAGCGGACCGAAACCGGCTCCGAGGTTGCCTTCAGGGGCGGTAGGTAGAGGACGTAGCCATGCCCCTTATTGTTCTGGGTGATGCAGTTGCGCATCACACAGTTCACCAGGCGCTCACTGGGATGGTTGGGCTCGAAATCGATCCCCGCCTGCGGCGCGGTGCCAGCCGTGTCCTTCATCACCGTATTCTCGATCAAGAGGTTCTCGGCCGTGATCACGCTGATCCCCTGGCGATAGTTCCGGTCGCACACCACATCCTTGATATGCACGTCCTTGTTCGTGACGCCGGACTTTGCCGTGCCCAGGTAGATGCCATCGCCGCCGCTTTCGGCCAGTGTCAGGCCGTACACCTTGATATTGCTGCAGCTCCGGAAGCTGAGGCAGTGGCGCCACTCCGCCTTTTCATACTCCGGGCCGTCATAATCCGCCCGGCGCATCCGCAGCGTCGCGCCATAGCCGGTCAGGGTGATGTTCTCTTTCAGGTCCGCGTAGAAAAGCGAGTCGTTCCTCCCCTTGAAAGCGCCCTTCTTGGCGAGGACCTCCACGCCTCTCTCGAAGAGGATCTCCTGGTTGCTTGCCAGGGCGATCCCCGTCACGATCCACGGCTTGCCCACGTTGTCCACGATCAGCTTGCGCGCGCCCGAGTTGATCGCCTCTTGCAGCATCCGGGTGGAATCGTCCGGGTCGAAGCCCCACCACGAGGCTTTCGCCTCCTGGATCTTGCCGAGGCGAACGTCGCGGATCGCCGCTTCATTCCGCTGTACCTGCGCCATGGCGGCCCCCGGAAGAAGCCACGCCGCCAGGCCCAGCAGACAGGCCACACCGCGGACGCATGGCCCCATCAGAATCCGCAGACCATAGATCCTCATCCTCATCTTCTCCTTTCGGCAGGTGAGCACATGCCTCCGGATCGGCCCCGGCCGGCTCGCTCACACCCAGGATACGCCAATCAGGCCCGAGAACCTTCCCCGACACCTCACTCCCCGGCAGGGGCAGCAATAACCGCCAGGCTGTCGCCTTCACTCGCGTAGGGGTGCATCGCCGGGAGAGCCACATCGGCGTGCATCCGGTGGCAGCCGTAGCCGCGGAGACGGCCGCTCACCGGAGCCAGGATGGGCGTCACGCTGAGATCCACGTCCGAGAGCAGGTGCCCCAGTGGCTGGCCGGCTTCCACCCAGTCGCACGTCTCCAGCCCAGCCTCGACAAAGAGCCCCGAGGCTGGGGCGCGCACCTCGACAACGGTCGCTCGATCCAGCCAGACGGTCGGCTCGTCCAGGCCCTCGGGCGTGCCCGGGAGCATCTCGAGGAAGCGCGCGATGTTCAAGGCGGCGCGCAGGCCACGGCGGACTTCCTTTTCCAAGACGACATACTGGCCAGAAAGCTCGATGGTCAGACCGGCTCGCCCGCTGTCATTGAAGTAGGCATTGATCGTGCAGGGTATCTTGGGCTCGGTCTCGGTGCCGCCGCGCCCGGGCTGCGGGGCGGCGAAGGGCATGGCGCTGATGCGCCCCAACTCCATGCTCCGGGGCCGGTCCTTACGCGGGAGGCACGCCGTCGCCCCGAACCGCTCCCAGCTATGGATGTCGAGGCAATGGGTCGCGCGCGTGACCACGGCGTGATAGATGGCGTGGCTCAGGCGCTCGGTGTCGTTCCCATCCGGCTTGCCGGGCCAAGTGCGGTTCATGTTCTGCCCGCCATCGTCGCGGTAAGCCGTCTCCGGCCCGGAGGTGATGTGGTGCCGGCGCCTCTGAACCGCCGGGAGGTTGCAGAACGGCACCGCCAGGATCGTCCCTCGCTTCAGGTGCTGCCCGGCAATAGCGATGAACCGCCGGATCACCTCGGGCCCCTGCACCTCATTCCCATGCTGTGCCGCGGTCAAGAGGAAGCACGGCCCTTCCTGCCCGCTCTCCACCTCCCAATAAGGGATCGTTACGTTCCCGCACTGCGGCAGCTCAACGTTGATATGATGCACGCGCGTCTCTGCCATCCGTTTTCCTTCCTACGGCTCCACCCGGAAGTTGACCGTGCCCTCCGGCACAAAGCCCAGGTCGTTGGTGATTACAAACTCCTCGAACAGCACCTTCGCCGCCGGGTCGGCAGTGAGCGTCAGGCGGTGCCCGCCCGCTTTCACCGGGAAGCCCATCGGCGGCGCCGGGTTCGCACGCTCTGGCCGGAAGCAGCTCCAGAGCCATGTCTTCAGCACCGGCCCACCATGCCCGATGGAGATGTAGCTGAAGGGGATACTCTGCCGCCCCAGCTCTTTTCCATCCAACTCCAGGCGGATGGGCGCCCTCCCGCTTCCATCCAAACTCTGCACCTTCGCCCACACAACCACTTCCCCATCGGCCGGCAGCGTGAAGGACAGCTCCACGGAAGGCGTCAATGTGGTGTTCCAGGTGGTCTTCAGGCCGGCGACGAGCCGGGCAGGAAGCGCCTCCGTCTTCGCCTGCACCGCGTCCGAGGCAGGACTCTCGTTGCCGGCGCGGTCCACCGACGTCACGCGGTAGGTGTAGGTCGTGCCAGGCTTCAGGCCCCAATCCACGAAGCGTGGTTCAGCGGGCGAGCCTACCAGGCGCTCCTGGACCGCGGCCACGTCCCCAGTGCTCGCGGCATAGACGTTGTAATAGGCCACATCCGGCTCCCGGGCCGGCGTCCAGGAGAGGCGCACGGCATAACGCCCGGCAGCTTCCGCCTTCAACCCGGCGGGCTTCGCCGGCGCCTGGCGATCCGCACCTCCCAAACCGGCTGGCCGGTAGCCGGGCGCATCAGTGAGGAGCATGCGGTCTACGCTCAGGCCCACCACAGTGGCTTCTAGCGAGAGGCTTGCCTCGCCCTTGTCCAGCTTCACCGCGGTGGGGTAAGCGAGCCACTGCCAAGCCTTCCCCTCGCAGCGCACCTCGCCCAAGACCGACCCGCCGGCCGAGGCCCTCAGAGAGCCGGTGCCCCGCGCTCGAATCCAGAGACGGTATTCGCCCGCTTTCGGAAGGTTTGCCCCCAGTGTCATCGGCGGTGGGGCGCGCAGCTTGCCGAGGGTAACCGCGTAGAGCCCAGAGGCGCTCGCGTCGAACACCTCCACCGCAGGCTTCGGGTAGTGCCCTGTCTCTGCCTCCACGTAGACCGCCGCCGGCCCCTCCCACGGGTCGAAGGCGCAGACCTCGTTCGAGGGGAGGCCTTCCAGGCCGGAGTGCTCCACGGAGGTCACGCGGTAATAGGCGAGGCCATCCGGCGTATCACTCCAGGTGAGCGCGGCGATTGGCTCCGGCGTCAGCAGCTCGCCAGCCTCGCCAGAAGCCCCGGAGCGGTAGACCAGGTAACCCTTCGTCTCCTTGTGGTATCGGCCCGGCTCCCAGGAGAGATGCACCCGTTTCCCTTCCCGACGGGCGCGCAGGTTCTGAGGCGGATCCGGGCGGCGCATCACCATCCAGTAAAACTCGATATCCCCCATCATGGAGGAGGCGTAGCCCAGCTTTGTGCCGTCCGGGCTCATCTCGGGGTGTGCCTCCGACCAGTAGGTGGAGTGCTTCAACGCGGTGTTGTGCGCGCCGAGGAGCTGCGTGGTCTCGTTCCCGAAAGCGATCACCCGGCGCATGTAGCGCCCACTGCTCGTGCAGTACCAGTTCGGATCCGTCTCCCAGGTCTGGTGATCGGACGGCTCATCACTGATCGCCTTCAGCTCGCCCGTGCGCTTGTCGCGAATGGCGCACCCGGCCATGACGGCGACCCAGCGGCCATCCGGACTGTGCGCGCGGTGCCCGCTGGTTTGGTCGAACAGCTTGCGCACCTTCCCGTCGGTGGAGATGCAGTATTGCCCGGGGGGCGTCTGCCCCTCCCACTCGAACTCGATGGAGTAATCAGGCGCCTTGGTAAACCACGACTGGTGGACCCATCCCCCCGGATCGAGCATCAGGCCCTCTTTGCCGTCCCGGTTCATGATCCAGAGGCGCGAGCGCATCTTCCCGTCCGGATCGGGAAACGCCTCGCGAACAAGCAGCTTCTCTCCATCCTGACTCATCGGCCAGAGGGCGATATCGCCATCGAAGCGGCGGGTCACCTCGCGCGCCCCGGTGAGGACGTTGCCAACTGCCAGGCCCCAAAGGTCGGTCTTATCACGCCCGCGGTAGACCCGGTAGTAGACGCGCGCCGGGTCACGCCTATCCCAGATGGGGCTGGAGGCGTAGAAGTCGAGATAGCGCCACGCGGAGCCATCGGCACGCATGTGAAGCGAGCCCTTACCGAGTTGCCCGCTGTTGAAAAGAAGGTAGGAGCCATCGGCATTCCAGGGCGAGATCTCCATGTAGGAGTGGCGCGTGCTCGTTCCCGCAGAGCGCGTCAGCATCCACGTCTCGATGCCGGTGCTGGTATCCTTATAGATCACCCGGTCGCCCTGGAACCACCCATCGGCTCCTTGAAGGAGGGCATATGTCTTGAAGGAGGTGCGCGAGGCCAGCTCTTCGAGCCGGTGGTAGGGATGCGGCTTCGCCACCGCCTCCTGGGTGACGGTGACCTCGTTCAACCGGCGGATCACGACGTCATCCAGCAGGATCACCCCGCGCGTGCGAAGTAGCTGCCAGCCAACGCTCATCGCCTCGACGCCGTTCTCGGGGATGACCGCCTCTAGAGAGACGCGCTGCCAGCCCTTCGTCGCCGGCAAGCGCGTGCTCCGCTTGGCCCCGGCCTTGCCGAGCAGGTTATACCGCATGGTGAACTCGCGGTCACACTTCACCCATGCCGAGAGCTCGTAAGTGGAGCCTGGCTGCACGGACAGCTCGCGCGTGTAGAAAACCGGGAACCAGGCGATGTCGTCCGTCTTCTCCAGCCTCCCCGCCCACTTCCCGGAAGCCCGGTCCTCGCCGGTGATGGAGCAGATCCCCTGCCCCTCCTTCGCGTGGTAGGCGGCAACCCACTCTTTGGGCAGGCCCTTCTCGGGAGGCCCCGACTCGAAGCCAGGGTTCTCCTGGAGATTGGGATCCCCGAAGATCAGGTAGCCCCAGCACTCCGGGTTGGCAAACCCCTGGCTCTCGTTGCGTGGCCACATGGCGTTTGGATAGCCCTTCGCCACCAGGCCCACCTTCACGCGCCACACCCATCCGCGCGGCGGCGGCTTCACACCGAAGTCGCTCCAGGGGATGCGCACCTCGGCGCTCCAGCCACCCTCGCGAGCCGTGGCAACGGCCTGCCACGCGCCATTCCACTGGATCGCCGCGTCTGGAGCAATGCCAGGGCCACGGCGCAGGTCCATCATGGCGCCGTAGGCCGTAAGGCAGAGCTGGGTCACCGTGGGATCGACGAAAGAAGGACAGAGAAAGATCTCGACGCAGTCGTCGTACCACGTCTTCCCGTCGCGGCCACGCTCGCGCCCGAAGGGGAGCTTGCCGGGCGTCGTCGCCGCCTCGATGCCGGCGTAGAGCGCCTCGCCATCCATGAGGAAACGCACCCGGGTCGCGTTCTTGACAGGCTTCCCGCCCACGCCCAGCTCATAGAACTGCGGCGGGGCCGCCGCGTCCTTCCAGCAGGCATCATCCAGGCGCCCGTCGATGACCGGCGCCTGGGGGGTGATCCGGCAGATGTACTCAGCCGGCGCGGCGCTCGCCCGGCAGCCGGAAAAGAGAAGCAGCAGAAGAAGCGCAACGGTGCGGATCATGGGAACTACTCCTTGCCCCCTGCTTCGCTGCCCCTGCAGGCGTTCCCTGCCGGCTGGCATCCCGCGCCCGCATCCCCCCACGCGCCCTTTCCCTGCGGCCCATACCCTCTATGGCACGAGGGCGCCATGCGCGCGGAGAGTATCGCGCAGGAGGTCGAGCGGCACGTCGCGCGAGGGCACGCCCTGGCGCACGCCCAGCGCGGCAGCGGCGCCGGCGGCCTGGCCCATCGCCATGCACGAGGCCTCCACACGCAGCGCCGAGTTGGCCCGCCGGTCGCTGGAGACCGTGCGCCCCGCCACCAGGAGTCGCTGGCTCCCCTTGGGAACAAGCGCGCCGAGGGGCAGCGTGGGCACCACGCCCTCTTCGAGGAACTCGTGGTCCGTGCCCTCCTCCGTATGCACGTCGATGAAGTAGAATGTGTAGGCCACGGCGTCGTCGAAGCGGCGCCCGCTCAGGTAGTCCTCGCGGGTGATCGTCGTCTCGCCCACAATCCGGTAGGTCTCACGGATGGCGGCCATGGGGTACATTCGAGCGATCCGCACCTTCTCGCAGCCGGGCAGCGTCTTCAGGAAGCGGAGCATGCGCAGCAGGCCCTGGCGCCCGGCGATGTTCGCCTCGGTCTGCGTCTCCGAGGTGGTAGAGTCCGCGCCGAAAAGGTGCTGCAGGTTGGCGCCACCTGCGCGAAGATAGTCGATGAACGGCCGGCGCGCGTAACAGAAGTCGCCCCGGATGAGCGTGCCGTCGCGAAGCGCCTCCTCGTAACGCGCCTGAAGTAGGTCGGCATCGAGCGCCTTGTAATCGTAGCCCTCCAGACGAAACTCCAGCGTGCCGGGCTGGCGGACCTCCCCCTTCACACGCTCGAACCCGAGCAAGCCTACGACGTCGGCATCGCCACTGCAGTCAATCACCTCGCGCGCCAGCACCTCCCGGCGTACCCCCTTGCCAACGCTCTCCACCAGCCAGCGGTCGCCCCTCGCTTCCGCGGTCGTCACCACTTCATGGTAGTGCAGCGTCACTCCCGCCTCCAGGCAGCTCTCCTCGGCCAGGCAGGCATACAGATAGGGGTTCACCGAGACATGATGGGAGGGCCGATTCGGCGGCGGGTTGTTGAAGTCGGGCAGCGGGGTGCCATCCAGCGCCTTCGTCTTGGTGACCAGTTCCCAGCCGATGCCAGCGATCACCTGTCGGCCACGGTTGAAGAAGTGCGCCGGCGCGCTCACGCCGCCGTTCGTCATGGTGCCACCCAGCTGGCCGGTCATCTCCAAAACGACGGTTCGTGCCCCCAGTCGGGCCGCCTGAATGGCGGCGATCACGCCGGCGGTGCCCCCGCCAACCACCAGGATATCGGCTTCCTCGCGAAGGATCTTCATGCTCGTCACTCCCATTCCGGGCCAACGCCGTCGAGGCCTAACCCGAAGTATTCACCGGAATACTTCAAGAAAAGACTATCACTTGGTGGCACGCCGTTGCCGCTACAGGCATCCGGAAGCAGAGTGTTTTCGGGGCAGTGCCCACGGACCTGGGCCACGCCTGACAGAAAGACTTCTTTTCATTATTCTGATGAATAATGAAGGCTAAGGCCCCGAGAGCGCTCCGGTCTGCCGCGCGGTTCGATAGGTCTCTGCCGCCAGGGTTCGCCCTAGGGAGAGTATTTCCTGCCGGGCTTCCCAGGCAAAGGGTATCGCGCCTAGCCGTCGAATGTCACGGTAACCGAGTCTGGACGGAGGTTCGCGCATGATACCCAAGCTGGAGACGCAGACGATAGAACGAGACTACGCGGCGGCAAAGGAGATATACGCCGCCTACGGGGTGGATACCGACGCGGCACTCCAGAAATTGAGCCGGATTCACCTTTCGCTTCATTGCTGGCAGGGAGACGACGTCGGCGGTTTCGAGAATCCCGATGGCGAGCTTTCGGGCGGGCTTGCAGCCACGGGCAACTACCCTGGCAAAGCACGAACGCCGGACGAGCTGCGCATGGACCTGAAGAAGGTTTTCAGCCTCATCCCGGGCAAGCACCGGCTCTCGCTCCACGCAATCTACGTGGACTATCCGGAGCCCGTGGAGCGCAACGCCCTGGAGACGAAGCACTTCCAGCGCTGGATCGATTGGGCTATTCAGGAGGGCATCGCCCTCGATTTCAACGGCACCTTCTTCTCGCACCCGCTGGCGGCCGATGGCTACACGCTCGCCCATCCGGATCCGGGGATCCGCCGCTTCTGGGTGGAGCACGGTATCGCATCCCGGCACATCGCCGCTGATATGGGCCGCGCCCAGGGGAGCCCTTGCATCAACAACACCTGGATCCCCGACGGCGAGAAGGATCTTCCTGCGGACCGCTGGGCGCCGCGCCAGCGCCTGGTGGAGTCGCTCGACGCGATGTATGCCGAGGAGCTGCCGGCCGAACTCACGCGCGACGCCATCGAATCCAAGCTGTTTGGCATCGGCTCCGAGTCCTACGTGGTCGGCTCGCTGGAGTTCTACCTGTCATATGCCGTCAGTCGGAAGAAGATCCTCACCCTCGATATGGGCCACTTCCACCCCACCGAGGAGGTCTCCGACAAGATCTCGTCCGTGCTCACCTTCATCGACGAGGTTCTCTTCCACGTCAGCCGCGGCGTCCGCTGGGATAGCGACCACGTGGTCACCCTCTCGGATCCGGTGCGCGCCGTCGCCGAGGAGGCCGTGCGCGGCAATGTCCTCGACCGGGTGCACTTTGGCCTGGACTATTTCGATGCCAGCATCAACCGGATCGCGGCATGGGTCATCGGCGCGCGCTCTCTCCTGAAGGCGCTCCTCATCGCCCTCGTCGAGCCCACGCAGCTGCTGAAGGAGATGGAGCTCAATGGCGACCGCACCGGCCGCCTGGCACTGATGGAAGAGCTGAAGATGTTGCCCTTCGCGGCGGTCTGGAACCGTTACTGCGAGATGCAGGGCGTTCCCGTCGGGGCCGCCTGGCTCAACGAGGTCCGCGCCTACGAGCGCAGCATCCTCTCCGAGCGCTGAGATACGCTTCTCTGGCCCCCCTTCCCTGGAAGCGGGAAAGTTTCTCCCACCCCACGCCCCCCCCAGGGAAGGGGGGCCGCGCCCTGGCAAGTGGCCGGCCGCCGTTCCAGGAGCGTTTTCACCCATCCCCGCCCGAACGGGCTCTCTGGTCACGCGCCTGCCTGCGCGCCGCGATCAGCGCGAGGAGCGTCACCGCCGTCAGTGGAATGACAAAGCCGGCCATCGCCCGCGTGTAGCCTTCCAGTGCCTGGCTCTCCGTCCCTCGCAGATAGAGGTAAGCGACGAAAGTGACGTAGTATCCTAGGAAGAACGCGCCTTCCCACCGCTCGAGCTGCGCGCCGATCACAAAGACCGGCAGGAGGGCCACGGCCGCCGTGATCATGATCGGCATATCCAGGCGCACCGCCTCCAGTGGCACCGCCAGCCCACCGGGGGAGAGAAGAGCGGCGGTGCCCAGCACCCCCATGATGTTGAAGAGATTGCTGCCGATGACGTTGCCCACAGTGATATCAGGATCGCCACGCCTCGCTGCAAGGGCGGATGTCGCCAACTCCGGGAGCGTCGTGCCAATGGCGACGATTGTCAGGCTGATCACCAGCTCGCTTACACCGAAGGCCCGGGTGAAGGAGACAGCGGCGTTTACGACCAGGGCCGAGCCCGCAGCCAACAGGAGGAGGCCCAATACGACGAGGGCGATATGCCGGAGCCAGCCGTCGTGCCCGGCAACCTGCACTTCTGTCAGGGCGGCGGGATACCCGGCTTCCTCCCCGCTCTCCCGCCCCCGCCGGATCGCATGCCGCGTGTAGGCAATAAGGCCCAAGATCAGAAGCGCCCCCTCATAGCGCTGCAGCCGGCCATCCACCGAGAGGAGGAAGAGCGCCAGCGAGACGACCGCCAGCAGCGGCACGTCGCGGCGCACCAGCTCTTGCGAGAGGCAGATCGGCGCCAAAAGCGACGAGACGCCGAGGATCAGGAGAATGTTTAGGATGTTCGCACCGACAACGTTCCCAACGGTGATATCTGCCTGCCCAGTCAGCGCGGCGCGGATTGCCACCCCCAGCTCCGGCGCGCTGGTCCCGTAGGCTACCACCGTGAGCCCGATCACCAGGGAGGAGACCCCGGCCGCGGCCGCCAGGCGCGACGCCCCGCGCACCAGCGCCTCAGCGCCTCCGACCAGAGCGAACACCCCCAAGATGAAAGAAGCCACCATGATCCAGATCATGATGGCTTCTCATTCCATGCCAGCGCCGTGATCAAACCCGCTTCCGGAAGCGGCACGGCGCCACACCGCTCACGCAGGGCGATCGCCTGGGCCCGTGGCACCCTATCGTCTAGTGACCCCAGAGGTACTTCTCCGGCGTGCGGTCGACGTTCTTGTTGATCTTCAGCCACTTGACGTGGCCATCGCAGTAGAGGATGTTCGTGCCTTCCGAGTGCCAGTCGGCAACGCCCTGATAGCGTGCGTTCTCACTGGGTAGCGAGGAGCCCGTGCCTTCGACACCCGGGCCATAGTAGTAGTTGGGGCTCGCTACCGGGCACCAGACGATGTAGCAGGTGGAGTCACACGCTATCAGCGTGTCCGCGGGGCGCTCGCGCGCGGCGGTGCGCTCCGTGCTACTGTGTGAAGAGGACGCGGTTGGCTGGCCGATGTGGTAGTTGTAGCCATACGCCGTGTTGAACTCGGCGCTGCCGGTGCCCGGCTTGTTGGGCGAGCTTGGGCAGTGGATCACGTTCTTGTTCTTCATGTAGGGATCGACGACCTCTGGCCAATAGTACCACTTCGACGAGTACTTCCCCGGCGCGTCAAACCGGTAGAGGGGATATTCCTCGTCGAAATCCTGGTAGTACATCATGAATGCCGATCCCATCTGTTTCAGATTGCTCTGGCAGGTGGACTTGCGCGCGTTTTCCCGCGCCCGGGCGAAAACCGGAAACAGGATAGCCGCCAGTATGGCGATAATCGCGATGACAACCAGAAGCTCAATCAGGGTAAACCCCTGTTGCTTCCTGAACCGCATGGCCTTCTCCCTTCTCTTCCCTTGGGTGGCCGCCGGAGCGTGGCCACCCAAGGGAGCACAACCCGATATCCGCCCGCCTGGGTCTTCGTGGCACGCGGATATCGGGCAAACACTAACTAGGGGTTCGTAATCGAGGGCAAGGCTCCTCTCATGAGCGCGAGGCTATTGCAGGCGCTCCTTGAGCAGGTCATTGACAACCTGCGGATTGGCCCGGCCCTTGGTCACGCGCATCACCTGCCCGACAAAGAACTTGACGAGCTGCTCCTGGCCGGCCTTCAGCCGCTCCCACTCCTTCGGGTTCGCGGCGATGATCTCATCGAGCGTGGTGGCGATCGCCTCGGTGTCGGTGATCTGCGTCAGGCCCTTGGCGCGAACGATCTCCTCTGCGGCCTTGCCGGTCGCAAACATCTCATCGAAGACTTCCTTGGCGATCTTGCCGCTGATGGTTCCCTTGTCGATCAGCGCCAGCAGGCCCGCGAGCGCCTCGGGCGAGATCTTGCTCTCGGTGATGTCGAGGCTGGCGGCGTTCAGTCGGCCCAGCAATTCGCCCATCACCCAGTTGCTCACCGCCTTGGCATCGGAGTGCTTCTTGGCAGCCGCCTCGAAGTACTCCGCGAGGGCTCGAGTCTCGGTCAGGACCTGGGCATCGTAGGCGGGCAACCCGTACTCCTTCTGGAAACGGAGCTGCTTCTGGCGCGGCAGCTCCGGAAGCTGGGCGCGCTGCTCCTCGATCCACGCCGGATCGAACACCATCGGCGTCAGGTCAGGATCGGGAAAGTAGCGATACTCCTGCTCCGCCTCTTTGCTGCGCATCGGCGCCGTCACCTGGCGCGCCTCATCCCAGCGCCACGTCTCCTGGACCACCACGCCGCCCTCGCGGAGAAGAGCAGTCTGGCGGGCAATCTCATACTCAATCCCGCGGGCGACGGCGCGGAAGGAGTTGAGGTTCTTCAGCTCCGTCTTGGTGCCCAGAGCCGTGCTACCCTTGGGGCGAACGGAGACGTTGGGCTCGCAGCGCAGGCTCCCCTGCTCCATCTTGCCGTCGCAGACGCCGAGGTAGGTCAGGATAGCTCGAAGCTGCTCCAGGTAGGCACGCGCTTCCTCTGCCGAGGAGATATCCGGCTCGGAGACGATCTCCATAAGGGGCATGCCAGAGCGGTTGTAGTCTATCTCGCTCGTGTGCGGCGAGACGTGGAAGAGCTTCCCCGTATCCTCCTCCAGATGGCAGCGCCGGATGCCGATGCGCTTCACTCGGCCGTCCACCTCGATCTCGATGTAGCCGTTGCGGCCAATTGGGTCGTCGCCATACTGCGAGATCTGGTAAGCCTTGGGGAGATCAGGGTAGTAGTAGTTCTTGCGGTAGAAGATGCTCCGTGGCGAGATCTCGCAGTTGAGCGCCAGCGCCGCGCGCACGACGAACTCGACGGCACGCCGGTTTGGCACGGGCAGGGTGCCCGGCAACCCCAGGCAGATCGGACACACCTGTGTGTTCGGCGCCGCACCGAACGTCGTCGGGCAACCGCAGAACATCTTGCTCTCGGTCAACAGCTCGGCATGGACCTCCATGCCGATTACCGGTTCATACTCTGTCATCGTTCCTCCGAACTATCGAGCCGCGGGTCACACCTCGGGCGTGCGGCGGTGCCAGTCGGTGGATTGCTCGTAGGCATAGGCCGCGCGGAGGAGGGTCTCCTCGCCAAAAGGCTTGCCCATGATCTGCAGGCCGATGGGGAGGCCCTCGTGGAAGCCGCAGGGCACGGAGATCGCCGGAATGCCCGCGAGGTTGATGGGGATGGTGCATACATCCGCCAGCTTCATCTGCAGCGGGTCTCCCGTTTTCTCGCCGATCCCGAAAGCCACCGTGGGCGACACGGGCGATACGAGCAGATCATAGCGCTCGAAAGCACGGTCGAACTCCTGCTTCACCAGGGTGCGCACCTTCAGCGCCTTCAGGTAGTAGGCATCGTAGTAGCCGGCGGAGAGCGCGAAGGTGCCGATCACGATGCGTTGCTTCACCTCCGGGCCGAGGCCAGCATCGCGCGTGCGCTCCATCATCGTGTTCGGGTCATCCGCGGGCACGCGCAGGCCGTAGCGCACGCCATC
>JAAZEM010000106.1 GCA_012512265.1 Armatimonadota bacterium
AGGAGAAGGCGCGGGCGCGCGCCGAGAAGTGCGGCGCCAAAGTCGCCACCGACTACCGGAGCATTCTGGACGAGGTGGACGCGGTGGATATCTGCACGCCGCCGCACCTGCACGCGGAGATGACGGTAGCCGCCGCGGAGGCGGGCAAGCATGTCCTCTGCGAGAAGATCATGGCCATTGACCTCGACCAGGCGGAGGCGATGATTGAGGCCACAGATAAGGCCGGCGTCGTCTTCATGATAGCCTTCGTCCTCCGCTACCGGCGCGAGTTCATGCTCCTGAACGAGATCTGCCGCAGCGGGCGCCTCGGGCAGATCCACCAGGCCTACGCGCAGACCTCGATGATGCTCGGCATCCCGCCCCAGAAGTGGCGCCAGAGCGTGGAGACCTTCCCGATGGGATGCTTCCTCTCCCATGGCTGCCACTACGTAGACCAGCTCATCTGGAACGTGGGCGAGATCACGGAAGCGGCCTCCTTCGGCAACGCCTTCACCTTCCACGAGTGGATCCCCGGCGGCGACGACACCTCCGTCGCTATCTTCCGGCACAAGAACGGCGCGGTGAGCGCCTACTGCGAGAGCTGGGCTACCCCCTACCCGATGACGCGCCTCCGGATCGACGTCTATGGCAAGGATGGTTCCGCGCGCGTAGAGTACCTGCCGGATGCCCGGCGGGTCGTCGAGGTGTGCGATAAGTCGGGATGGAACCGCGTCTGGGAGTTCGATCCGAACAAGAAGGAGCTGATGGACGTCTTCGGCGGCGCCAAGGATATGCACGGGCAGATCTCCCATTTCGTCGAATGCATCCTGGACAAGAAGCAGCCTACGACGCACGGGCGCGAGGGGATCAAGGCGATGCAGGTGATCCTGGCCGCGACCGAAGCGGAGAAGACGGGCCGGATCGTGAACGTGCAGGAGTTCCTGGCGGCGCGGGCGCGCCGGTAACGGCAGGGCGTGACGGCCGTAGGCCTATCCGCGCGGGCGCAAGGCAGCAAAGGGGGCTCGGAATGTACCCAGTTCATGCGGAGAAAGTGGTCATCACCGAGTGGGTCGCGGAGGATCCGCGGGCGTGGGAGCGCGCGCGGCGCTTGGCGGCCGCGTTTGGATCTCCGGAGGCGCCGGTCGTCTCCGCGGAGGAGCTGGCCGCGCTCGCGCGAGAGCGGGCCTGGCGCGAAGATGCCGGCGTCCGCACCGGAGCCGCGCGGACGCACCCCGTGCCGGATGTGGTGTTGAACGCGTTCACCTTCGACCCGGCGGTGCTCGCGGCGCGCAACGAGGCCTACCCGGAGCTGCGGGTCTGGGGCCTGACCGGCGGTGGCGCCTGGAGCTACCGCGACAGCTCGGTTTCGCGGCGCACGCAGGGGTGCGTCTGCCAGTCAGCCTGGGAGATCCACGGCGCGTACGGGTGCCTCCACGCGTGCGCCTACTGCCACGTCGGCCGTGTGCTCAACATCATGACCAACCTGGAGAGTCTGGCCGAGCACCTCGAGGCGTTCATGGCGGAGCACCCCGAGCTGAAGCTGTACAAGTTCGATAACCAGACAGACACGATCTGCTTCGAGCCGGAGTATGGCGCCTCGCGGGTGATGGTCGAGCTGTTCGCGCGCCAGCGCGACCGCTTCCTGATGCTCTACACCAAGAGCGCCAACGTGGAGCGCCTGCTGGAGCTCGACCATCGCGGGCAGACGCTCATCAGCTGGTCGCTTTCGGCGCGAACCGGCGCCAGCCTGATCGAGAAAGGCACGCCCTCGATGGAAGCGCGCATCGCCGCGATGCGCGCCTGTCAGGATGCCGGCTATGGGGTGCGCGCCCGGCTCTCGCCCATCTGCCCGGTGGCCGACTGGCGGCGCGAGGGCACCGAGCTGATCGAGGCGCTCTTCGCCTCGGTGAAGCCCGACCTGCTGACCCTGGACGTTCTGGGCTGGATGAACGCCCGCCAGATGATGGCGGCGATGGATCTCTCGCTCTTCGAGCGCCGCTTCCGCGACTTCGTCCTAGAGAAGGCAAAGGAAACTCCAGGGCCCCACCGCAAGCACCTCTTCCCCCACGCGTGGCGCGCCGAGATCCTGCGCCACTATGTGAGCGAGATCCGGCGCGTCAGCCCAACCACGCCGGTCTCCATCTGCATGGAGACGGTGGAGATGTGGGACGAACTGGGGGCCGACCTGGGGATGACCCCGGATCATTACGCCTGTTGCTGCGGCCCGACGAGCGTTCCCGGCCACCCGCTGCTGCGCGCCCAAGCTGCTTGAGAAGCACGGAAGGGTCTCTCGCCGCCATCTGGCGGGGTGCTATCGGTGCAATGGACCGACGTATCCGGCTGCGCTCTGGGTAAAACGAAAGGGGAGATATTGTGCCGTGGCATCGTCACTCGCGCCTAAGATTCCGACATAAGGAATCCGAAGCCTGGGAGGCATTGCGCAACCCGTCGCGCGGCGATAAATCACCGCGCTGCTTGCGAGCGAAGCCCTGCCGGGCTGGGTTGGGGATACTCCCAGATGTCTCAAAACGGCGGTGGCTGGGAGGAGAAGCCCCGAGGGGGCTTTGCCGGAAAGCAG